>CANRFX010000001.1 GCA_947629995.1 uncultured Clostridia bacterium
AATAATACGACTATCAATAAAATTAATAGAATTTTATCAAAAAGTTCAGATGCTAATATTAAATATTTTTATGATATTATAAATTGTTCTCATATATTTTTTAAAACTTACAAAAAAGATATATAAAACCTCATAAAATTGGGGCTCATATATCTTTATTTAACTATATTATTGGCGGTAAGAATCAATTTTAAATTCATTCTTTTCATCAAATGTTATTTGAATTAATTTTGTAAAATTATCTTTGCTTGGTTTGCCATATTCATGGATTGTCATACTTGCTTTGCATTGTTTTAATGTATCAAAAGTGTTCATCATACCCATACCAGTTCCACCGCTATCTTTATGAGTTGTACTTGGCTTTACTCCAAGATTTGCTAATGTTTCTTGTTCAAATTCAATGCCAGAATCGTAAACATATAAGCTATATATTCCTTCTATTATTCCTAATCTTACTAAAATACTTTTATTGGTATTTTCAGAATAGTTGATTGCAATAATTGCATTCTTTATAAGATCTGCTAATAAAATTTCTAGTTTATCTTTATCAATATAGTTGTTAACCATATGATGAATGTTTCCATTAAGTTGCAGTTGAAAATCTATTTTATTCTTTACACATTCTGACTGCATATATGATAACATATCGTCGATTTCTGGAATTTCTGTCTTTGCTAATTCTATAACTGTTTCTTGTTTTAGTTCTTTTGTGATATCTTCTAACCTATCTTTTAAATCTATTTCTGCTCCCGCTTCATTATTTAACATTAATGTATTTATTTTGTATTCTAATGATTTTTGTTTGTGTGCTATTGAATGACTTATTTTACTAAAGTTTAAGTTTTCTTTTTCTAATTCTTCAACTTCTTTCTTTTTGTTTTCTAGTTCTTCTTTTGTCTCATTTAAGTCTTTTATTAGCATCTTTTGCTTGTAGTATAGTTGTAAAGATTTTTGGATGATTATGAACATTATTATAATAAAGAATATTAATGCTGTTCCCATTCTATTCGTGATTTTCCCCTGATAATTGGCTAAAATCACGATTAAAAATAGTATAATGATACTTATATTCAAAATTAAGACATCAAAATAATCATTTTTTAATCTTTTTTGTAAAAATGCAAATCCATTTTTGAATCTTTTCACTTTTAAAAATAAATACACTGCTATTGTATACATTATCATTAAAATAGAAAAACATAAATAATCATTATCCATATCATTATTTCTTAATATTGCAATAATAAAATAACATATAGGTGTTATTATAATATATAGTATATAACTAATACTTAAAGAAATAGAAATTATACATAAAGAATATCCTATTTTGTTTTTCGTACTTATAGCAAATATTACTGATATTGTAAAAATTAATATAATCATGCTAATTGAAAGGCTATTTGAATTTCTTATAATTCTGTATGTAACTGCAAAGCATAATAATACTATATATACAATTATTTTTACATATTTATTAGTCTTTTCTTTGTTTACAATTTTAGTAGCTAAATAATAAGTTACAAATATTCTTGAAATATTAATAATTAATTTCATTTCTTGTGAATATAACATGCCATACATAATTTACAAATCTCCTTTATATAATATTTTATTTATTATATAAAAAAAGAAAAAGATAATCAATATATGTAATAAAAATTACTATATGATTATCTCTTAATTAATGACAACTAATTAGATTCCTAATAATGCACTAAGCCATCTCCAAAATTCATCCCAACTCATACTATCACCACCTTCCACGCTTTGTCTAAAACTTTGTTGTTAATAAAAAAATACCATTTATTACTTACAAATAAACGGTATTTTTTTATAGAAAATCATGGCGAAAGATAGCGAAAAATGTCGAAAAATGAAAAAATCTAGTATTTGTATACTAGATCATTTTCTTTATCTTATCTACATAGTAGTATAAAAACTCCATAGGTGTTGGTATGCCTGTTTCATAATTTACTCTTGCTGTATAATATTTTTCCAAATCATCAATTGACGAAACTCTCCATGCATGAATAATTGCATTTTGTATTCCATTTGTTATTGTGTTACTAGACTTTTTATAAACTTTAGTTAAATGTCTAATAACATTTTCATCTGTGTTTTCGTTTTGTATCAAAAATAAGATTGCATCATGAATATATTGTCTTCCTTTTAGTTTTGCTGTTACACCTATTAAATCTAATTCATGATAAATACATTCTGATATTTTGTTCTCACTTTCTTTTAATTCTTCTTTTAAAATTTCTACAGTCTGTTTGGGAGCTAATTCTCTTAAATTAAGAAAGTTATTAAAAACATAGTCATATGAATAATTAGGATGGTCTTTATATAAAATAATATCTGCTCCATCTCTATGAAGAATATCATATGTTCTTTTTGAATTTACATGAGTAGTTACTATAATAATTGGTTTATATTTTAAATTCAATGTTTTTAAATCTGTTAAAAATCCTAAAGAATCTGTATTACCTGTTGTACTATTGTTTAATTCTATATCTAATATAATTCCTTCTGGACGTTTTAATTTCACATACTCTAAACCTTGTATATCTGAATCAGTTAAAGCAACTATTTCTATGTCTTTTCTGTTATTAGCACAATTAATAAGATTATTACAATCATTTACATCATCTTCTATAACTAATATTTTCATCGGTCTTACTTCTTCCATTTTTTCCTCCTTAATTCCCACTTATAATATACCATATATTCTCAAAGAATACTATATTTGCGCGAAATTTTTTTCTATATTTTTATTAGTTTTCATTGTAAAATGAACAAAAAGTAGGTGTTACATTTTAAAATTAATACGAATTGTGTTACAAGAAAAATAATGAGGAAAAAGAATTACATATGAATAAAACCCAAAATGATAAATTATAACTAATTTTTAAAAATACTATAAAGAATAATGCCTATAGACTGTATTACAAATAAATTTAAAATATTTGATGTTAATAAATTATTAGTTGCTTCAATTACTCCTAGCATTTTATTTTTTTGTGTCTTATAATGCTTTTGAGATTCAAAAAATGTAATTAATTCTGGTATACTAGTAATCAAACCTAATAAAATTCCAATTATAACTTGCGGAATATGAAATTGGTTATATAAATAATCTAACGTGTTACCTAATAATTCCCCTATTAAATATAGTAAAATTCCTGTTCCGATTAAAATAAGTGTATATAATAAAGTTTTCCTAGTGTTTCCCTTTTCCTTTTTTCCTTCTTCTTCAATTTGTTTTTCTATCTCTTTATTTTCCTTTTCTAAATATATTTTATGAGCATTGTTATTTAAATACAAAAATAGTACATATATTATTAAAAAAATAGGAACAAAATTTAAATCTATTTTTATATTATTACAAAGTAAAAATATTGGTATCAATATAGTTATCAGTGCCAAAACAAAATCTATTTTTATTGCTTGGTTTGCAAATGCTCTTCTATTTTTATTTACTATAATAGATGCTATATATTGAATTAAATTAATAACATTTGAACTTACTATATTAAAAACGCTAGTATCTATTAATCCATTTATACTTGATATACTAACAGTTAAAAATTCTGGTATTGAGGTTGCATACCCAGATATATTACCTACTGTTTTAGGCTTTAAATTTAAATTTTCTGCTAGTTTTCTTAAGGTTCCTACTAAAATATATTTTGAAATTAAAACAATTAGCCCTGAATATATTATAAATTCTGTAATTTCTAAAAGCATTTTTCTCTCCTTTTTTCTTTTTATTTTTCCCCAATTTATTGCCAATTATTAGAAAATATAGTATAATAAGATTATTATACTAGGAGGTAAATTATGATTGATATAAAATTTTTAAGAGAAAATCCAGATTTAGTAAAAGAAAATATCAAGAAAAAATTTCAAGACCATAAGTTATGTCTTGTAGACGAAGTCTTAGAATTAGATTTTAAAAGTAGAGAAGCAAAATTAAATGGTGATAACTTAAGATCAGAAAGAAAAAATTTAAGCAACCAAATTGGTAGTCTAATGAAATCTGGAAACAAGGAAGAAGCAGAAAAAATAAAACTTCAAGTAAATGACATTAATAAAAAATTAGAAGAAAACGAAAAATTAGAAAACAACTACTCAGAAGAAATAAAAACAAGAATGATGAAAATACCTAACATAATGCACGAATCTGTACCAATTGGAAAAGATGACAGTGAAAATGTAGAAGTTCAAAAATTTGGAGAACCAATCGTTCCAGATTACGAAATTCCATTTCATGGAGAAATTTTAGAAGCATTAGGTGGATTAGATCTAGATAGTGCAAGAAGAGTTAGTGGAAATGGATTTTATTACTTAATAGGTGATGTTGCAAGACTTCATTCTGCTGTTTTAACTTATGCTAGAGACTTTATGATTAATAAAGGGTTCACCTATTGCATTCCACCTTTTATGATTCGTTCAGATGTTGTAACTGGTGTTATGAGTTTTGAAGAAATGGACGCCATGATGTATAAAATAGAAGGTGAAGATTTGTATTTAATTGGTACAAGCGAACATTCTATGATTGGCAAATTTAAAGACCAAATATTAAGAAAAGAAGATATGCCATATACAATGACTTCTTATTCTCCATGTTTTAGAAAAGAAAAAGGTGCTCATGGTATAGAAGAACGTGGTGTATATAGAATACATCAATTCGAAAAACAAGAAATGATTGTTGTTTGTGAACCTGAACAATCTTGGGAATGGTATGATAAAATGTGGTCTTACACTGTAGAATTTTTCCGTAGTATGAATATTCCTGTTAGAACTTTAGAATGTTGTAGTGGAGATTTAGCAGATTTAAAAGCAAAATCTTGTGATGTAGAGGCATGGTCTCCTAGACAACAAAAATATTTTGAAGTAGGAAGTTGTTCTAATTTAACAGACGCACAAGCTCGTAGATTAGGAATAAGAATTAAAGGAGAAAATGGAAATTACTTTGCACATACTTTAAACAATACTGTAGTTGCTCCACCACGTATGTTAATTTCTATTATGGAAAACAATTATCAACCAGATGGAAGTGTTATAGTTCCAGAGGTTCTAAGACCTTATATGGGTGGATTGGAGAAAATAAATGTTAGTAAAAAATCCTAATTTTGAAATATCAGCAGTAAGTCCAAAACAATATCCAAAAAATGGATTACCAGAAATTGTTTTAGTTGGAAAATCAAATGTTGGTAAATCTAGTTTTATAAATACTATGATTAATAGAAAAAAACTGGCAAGAACAAGTAGTGAGCCAGGAAAAACTCGTCAAATTAATTTCTATAATATGGACAATAAATTCTATTTTGTAGATTTGCCGCGGATATGGTTATAGCAAGATGTCTAAAAAAGAGCAGGAACTTGTTCGGAAAATTTATTGAAGAATATTTATTTAACTGTACAGAAATTTCTTTAATTATCTTTTTAGTTGATATTAGGCACAGTCCTACTGAAAATGATAAATTAATGTATAATTACATTATTTCTTCTAAAATACCTTGCTTAATTCTTGCAAATAAAGCAGATAAAATTGCTATTACGAAAGTAGAAGATTCAGTTAAAGCCCTACAAAAGCAATTAAATCCACTTGGAGATATTCCAACTTTTGCTTTTTCTTCCGAAAGAAAAATATACCAAGACGAAGTTTGGAAAATTATTGAAAATTATATATAGTAAAATGGAACTATCTATTAAATTATAGTTAGTTCCATTTTTTATATTCTAAAAAAGTCATAATTAGAAATGATAAACTTTTTGTAGAAAACTTTTCTTTTTTAGCAACAACATTTACATTTTTTTTCTTTTTTTCTATTACAGCAGTACATTAATATAACTGCTAATATCAATAATAGTCCTAATATTACTGCTAAAACTATAATTGCTGCTAAATTTGCTAAGATAGCTGCAGATATAGCTGCTCCAATAAGCAATCCTATTACTACAGCAAACGCTGTTAAAAGAATAATTGCTACTATACCAAAACAATTTCTTTTTTTTGTGCATTTTTGTTCTTTATTGTCATAGCAATAAATGGTTTCTTGTGGCTCCATGGCAAAAGTCACCTCCCACATAAGTACCTTGTTTGATACTTTATTATATAATATGACATTATTTTTCAAATTGTGACTTTTTTTCTATTTTTGTAATAGCTTTAATAGCTTTTTCTCTTGGCAACATTATAACATGTTCGCAACCTTGACATTTTAATTTAAAGTCTACTCCTATTCTTGTAATTTCCCATAATTTACTTCCACATGGATGCTTTTTTTTTGTTCTTACAATATCTCCTATATTATATTCCATTTTAAAGCTCCTTTATTGCTTTTTCAAATCTCTTTTGGATGCTTTCTTTTCCTAATATTTGCATTATTTCATACATATCTGGTGTATTTGTTCTACCAGTTAATGCAACTCTTAAGACTGTACTTACATCTCCAACATGTGCTTTATATTTTCCAGGATTTTCTTTAAATTCTTTTACTTCTTTGGCATACCCCATTTCTCCTGATAATTCTTTAATTTTATCAAACCAAGCTTGTTTATCATCTTTTTCGTCATAATATTTTTCTAAATATAAATTTAATATTTTTTTGATTTCTTCTTTGTCTTGAATTACTTGGTATGGGTATTCTTGATTTTTATTCATGAATTTTTCGTCATACATATATTCTATATTTTCTTTTACATCTGACCATTTTGCTATGTCTTTTCTTGGTTTTTTGTTTCCTCTTTCGATTCCAAATACTTTTAAACTATATTCTTTATCATCTAACATCTTAACTAATTCTTCATCATGTTTTTTTGCCCATTTATATGATTTTTCATAAACTTCTTCTGCTGTCATTCTTGAGATTGCTAATTTTCCTACGTCATATAGTTTTACCATATCAAATAAAGCTCCACTTACACTCATTTTGTTTAATTGAAGTTCAAATTCGTCTATTGATTTATCTTGATTTGCTCTTCTCCAATTTTCAAAATTAGAGTTTGCAATATTTAATAAATATTCTTTTACAGCTATTTCTGGAATTCCTTCTTCTTCATAGTAAGTAACTGCCGCTTCTGGGTCTTTCCTTTTACTTAATTTTCTTTTATTTCCATTGTCATTTTTCATAATTGGTGCAATATGTGCATATTTAGGTGGTTTAAACCCTAATTCATGGAATAATTGTAAATGTAATGGAACTGATGATAGCCATTCATCTCCACGAATTACGTGTGTTGTTCCCATTAAATGATCATCTACTGCATGTGCAAAATGATAAGTTGGAAGTCCATCTGCTTTAATAATTACAATATCTTGGTCGTTTTCTGGAAAATCTACATTTCCTTTTATTACGTCATGGTGTTTTATTTTTCTATCTTCACGACCTGGTGATTTAAAACGTATAATATAGCTTTCTCCATTTTTAATTTTCTCGCACATTTCTTCAACTGTATTATTTCTGCATTTTGCCCATACACCATAATATCCTGGTCTAATTTTTGCTGCTTCTTGCTTTGCTCTTATTTCTTCTCCCTCTTCTGGTGTACAAAAACATGGATAAGCTTTTCCTTGTTCGATTAAATATTTTGCATAGGCTTGGTAAATTTCTTTTCTTAAAGATTGTTTGTATGGTCCATAATCTCCTTTTTCCTCGGTTTCAGATGTCATTCCTTCATCTGGCTCTATTTCAAATTCTTTTAGGGAATTTACAATATCTGTTACACCATTTTCTACTTCTCTTTTCTGGTCTGTGTCTTCAATTCTTAAGAAAAATACTCCTTCTGTTTGATTTGCTAATTTTCTTGCAATGAGTGATTGGTATAGCCCTCCTATGTGTACAAATCCAGTTGGACTAGGGGCAAATCTGGTAACTATTGCTCCTTCTTTTAAATTTCTTTTAGGGTATTTTTCTTCATAATAAGAAATATCTTTTATTTCTGGAAATATTAAGTTTGCTAAATCTTTATAATCCATTATTTTTCTCTCCTATCTTTCACTATTATTTTTGCTATTATATTATATATTTTAATTTTTAACAAGTAAAAAGGAAAAGAATCCTATGAAGTTAGTTATACCTCCATAATTATTGGTATAATCATAGGATTTCTCTTTGTTTTCATAAAAATGTAATCTCTTAGGTTTTCTCTTACTGTTGTCTTAATTGTAGTCCAATCTGTAACTCCTCTTTGCTCACATTTTCTAATTTCATTTCTTGCTACTGATTTAACATCATCCATTAAGTTTTCTGACTCTCTTACATAAACAAATCCTCTTGATATTATTTCTGGTCCTGCTACTACTTCTCCAGTATTTGAATCCATTGTTAATACAATTACAATTAGTCCATCTTGTGATAGATGTTGTCTGTCTCGAAGTACAATATTACCAACGTCTCCTACTCCTAATCCATCTACTAATACTCTACCACTTGGAACAGAACCTGTGACATTTGCTCCTTCTTCATTGATTTCTAAAACTCTACCATTTGACATCATAATTATATTTTCTTTTTCTATTCCCATACTTTGTGCTGTTTCACTGTGAGCAATTAATTGCCTATATTCACCATGTACTGGCATAAAATATTTTGGTTTGCTAAGTGCAAGTATTAATTTTTGTTCTTCTTGGCAAGCATGACCTGAAACATGGATTGTTTCCAAAGAACTATATACTACTTCTGCCCCTATTTGCATTAAATCGTCAATTACTTTTGATACAAATTTTTCATTTCCTGGTATTGGTGTTGCTGATATTATAACTAAGTCGTTCGGTGTAATTTTTACTTTTCTGTGGTCACCTGCTGCCATTCTAGTTAATGCTGACATTGGTTCCCCTTGGCTTCCTGTTGTTAAAATTACTAATTGCTCGTCTGTATAACTATTAATTGTATCAATATCAATAAAAATGTTGTCTGGACATACAATATATCCTAATTCTTTTGCTGTTTCTATCATGTTAATCATACTTCTTCCACATACAGCAATTTTTCTATGATATTTTACTGCAGAATTTACAATTTGTTGAACTCTATGGACATTAGATGCAAATGTTGCAACTACTATTCTTTTGGTACAATTTAAAAATAGTTTATCAAATACTTCTCCTATTGAACTTTCAGACATTGTAAAGCCTTTTCTTTCACTATTTGTACTGTCTGACATTAATAGCAAGATTCCTTTGTTTCCAAGTTCTGCAATTCTTCCAAAGTCCATTATTTTTCCATCAATTGGAGTATAGTCAACTTTAAAGTCTCCTGTATGCAAAATAGTTCCTGCAGGTGTTGTAATTCCTAACATAACTGAGTCTGGAATACTGTGTGAACTACGAATAAATTCTACTTTGAAATTTTGTCCCAAATTAATTGTTTGCCCTTGCATTACTTCTATTAATTTTGTACTTCTTAGTAATTTGTGTTCTTCTAATTTGTTTCTAATTAGTCCTGCTGTTAATTTTGTTGCATAAATTGGTACATTTATTTTCTTTAATAAGTAAGGTACGCTTCCTATATGATCTTCGTGCCCATGTGTAATAATTAATCCTTTTATTTTTTCTACATTTCTTTCTAGGTATGTGATATCTGGTATGACTAAGTCAATTCCTAACATATCATCTTCTGGAAATGATATTCCACAGTCTACAACTATTATTTCGTTTTCATATTCAAATACTGTAATATTTTTACCTACTTCGTGTAATCCTCCTAATGGGATTATTTTTAATTTTGAGGCTTTGAATATTTCTCTTGAATAAGGTCTTTTGGTTGTTGTTCTTGTTTGTCTCCTCTCTTTTTTGTCTTTATTTTCTTTCTTCTCTTGAGACGTTATTTTCGTTTGTTTTTTTGTTCTTGATTCTTTAACTAAACTATTTTTTCTGATATTTCTTTCTTTCCTTTTTATACTAATATTTTCTTTGTTTTCTAATTTTTCTTCTGTCATTAAAATCTCCTTTCTATGTAACACGAAATAAAGTTTATAACATGGTATAAACTTTTAATAAATCCGATCACTATAATTATTTACATTATTTTTTCTCTTAATACAAATTTATAATAAAATCTCATTTTTGCAATTTAAAATTGCAGTTACACTATTTTGTATTATACTATATTTTTCCAAAAAAGTCAAATTCCACATAAATATAACTTATGTGGAATTTTTTATATTTTATTAATTGTTTTCTCCTCTACCTTCTGGAAGTGCATCTGAATAATCTAATACAACTCTGATTTTTGTAATTGCTCTTATTGCTCTTACAAATTTACTGTTCTTAATTCTTTGCCATAAACTTGGTTTTGCTTCAAATGTTGTTTCTTGTGCATATTGTTGTACTTCTATATTTTCTTGAACTGGCTCTTGTTTTACTTCTTCTACTACTTTTTCTTCTGGCACTTCAATTGGTGTTGGAATAGATTTTAAAGCATCTGCTATTTCAATTCCAATATAACTTAATGCTTTTGATCTATCTTCAATTCTTTCCATGTCTATTTCAATATGTAAGTTTGTTTCTAAATTATTTATTCTTGCATTTAATAATTTTATTGCATCTTTATAGTCTTCTGCATTTTCATCTTTAGCTTTTCCTACAATTGTTAATGTTTCTATAATATCTTCTTCAAAAATATTTTCTGCTTTTTTTACTTTATCTTTCCAATCTTTTTCTTTGTCTTCTACTGATTCTAATAATTCTTTTAATTGTCCTGCAAGTGTTATGTTTTGCTCTCTTTGTCTAATTAATTCCTCTATTTTTTTAGTGTTTTCTTCAAATTGATTTGTTGCAAACTCAACTAATCCATAAGCTGCTTTATATATACTAACTGGAAAATTTTTCTTTTTTGGATATTCAATTAGATATGCTTTTATTGATTCAATTAAATCTTTAAAATAAGAATCATCTTCTAATTGTACAATTTGTTTTTTACTGTTTGGATTTATTAGTCTTTGTACTTTATCTATATTAGATAACATTTTTTCTTCTGTTATAACCATTCTCACATTTACTATGCCTGATTTTGACATTGCAGATGTACCTCCTTTTATCTTACGCATACTTGCATTTTTACATTTTCTTTTATTATTATACATTAATCAACAAAAAACTACAAGTGGTTTTTTGCAATTTTTTTTTATATTTTAATGACAAAAATGTTACAAAATTGTTACAAAACAATTCTATAACATTTTTTCCTTCTTTTTCCTATTCCCGTAAGTTTTTAGTTTGGTACAGTTTTTAATTTAGTACCGTTTTTATTTCTTCAAATCTCTTTATTTTTTGAGTTGTGGTTTTTATTAGTTCTTCATCTGTTATGCTAATTTCTCTAATATATTTGTATGCAGGCATTGTTTTGTTTACTTTTTTTATTTCTTGCCAAATATTTTCTTTTATCTTTTCTTCGTCTGTTGTCTTATAAATTTCTTCTACTAAATCTTTATCATAAACAATTTTACAACAAATTTTGAAGTCTCCATCTTTTTCTGGTTTTCCATATACAAAGCTTTCTTTTATACCTTCTATTTTGTTTACTAAGGCTTCTAATTCTTCTGGGTAAATATTTTTTCCATTTTTCAATACAATAACAAATTTTTTTCTTCCAGAAATAAATATATATCCATCTTTATCTATTTTTGCTAAATCTCCTGTATGTAACCAACCTTCTTCGTCAATTGTTTCTTTTGTTGCTTCTTCATTATTATAATATCCAAGCATAATTGATGGTCCTTTTGCTACTAATTCACCAATTCCTTCTTCATTTGCATCTATTACTTTTGCGTCTAAACTTGGAAATGCCTTTCCAATTGATCCTAATCTTCTATATTTATCGTCTTCTGATGCAATAACAGGTGATGTTTCTGTTAGTCCATAACCTTGATACATTCTAAATCCTAATTCGTTAAATCCTTTTTCTGTCTCTGGGTCTAAAGCTGCTCCTCCTGCTACTAATAATTTTATATTTCCTCCTAAAGTATCATGGATTTCATGGAATATTTTTTTTCTAATATCAATTCCAAATTTTAATAAAAATTGGCTGATTTTTATTCCTTTTTTTACTGTTTCTAATTTTCCTTTTTTTTCAATTGCTTTGATTACTTTTTTATACATATTCTCAAAAAGGATTGGTACAGAAATCATTGTTGTTATGCCAAATTCATTAATATTATCTGCGATATGTCTTATTCCTTCACAAAATGCAATTGTACATCCTTTTGATATTGGATATAAAAATCCTACTGTACATTCAAATGTGTGATGCAATGGTAAAAATGATAAAAATGTATGAGTTTCATCTACTTCTATAGTTGATGCAATGTCAAATAAATTGCTACATATATTTTTATGTGATAGCATTACTGCTTTTGACATTGCTGTTGTTCCTGAAGTAAATAGCATAATGCTCATTTTTTCATTATCAATTTTGCTATCTAAAAATTCTCTATTGCCATATTCTATTAATTCTTTTCCTTTTTTAGTTAATTCTTTTTGTGAATAAACTCCATTTTCTTCTTTTTCTAAATCCATTGAAATAAAGTATTTTACATTTGTATTTTGCTTTTCTTTTATTTCATCCATAATTGGTTCATATTTTTTAGAATAAAAAATTGCTTCTACTTCTGAACGAATGATTGAACTTTCTATTTCATTGTCTGGAAGCGCTTTATCTAGTGGTACAACAATTCCTGTACCTGCAAGTACTGCTAAATATGCTACTCCCCATTCGTATCTGTTTTCAGATATAACTGCAATTCTTTTATCTTTTAAACCTATGTTAATTAGGGCTGTTCCTAAACAATTTATTTCATCTCTAAATTCTTTGTGTGTGATGTATGTGAATTTTTCTGGATCTTCTGTTTTGAATTTATATGCTGGTCTATCCCCAAATCTTTCTCCCGTTTTTTCTAACATCTCTTTAATGTTTTCATATTTTTCTACGTTATGAATTGGTTTCCTCATTTTACCCTCAACCCTTCTATTACTGTACTTTCAAATTCTTTAAATAATTTCATAATATCAATATTTTCTTTAGTTCTTGTTTTATATACTAAACTAGAACATATTAAACCATATATTTCAGATGCTATTACATGAGGATTTCCTTTTTTTATCTCTCCTCTATTTATCCCTTCTTCTACAATAGTCTCAATCTTATTAACATAGTCTAAAATATGTTTTTGACATTTTTGATGCCTTGTGTCACTTCCCCAAAATTGGCTAAGTAATATCTTAATTAAATCTTCATATTTTGCTACAATTTTAATTTGTATTAATACTATAGCTTTTATTTTATCAATATAATTGGAAAATTTTGCTGTTTTAATATCAATACTGTTTTGTAATAATTTTATTCCTTCTTCTACTAAAAAATTGAATATTTCTTCTTTGCTAGAGAAATGATAATATAATGTACCTTTAGCTACTCCCACAGTTGCTGTTATTTCTTCTATGCTGGTTGCATCATAGCCCTTTTCTGCAAATAATTTCATAGATGTTTCAAATATTTTCCTCTTGGTTTTATTCATATTTTACCATCCACCTTTGGGTTATTTATAATCGATTTTATTATATATTCTATTGCCATTTTTTGCAATACCTTTTCTTGTTTTTGCACTACCCATTCGGTTTTAAAAATTGTCGTTGGGGACGGGGCATTTTGACAATAATTGCCGAGAGGGACGGAGCTTTTTGACAATTTTTTGTATTATGATTAGAATTAAAAAAAGTTTAATATATTTTTTATTAATAACTCCCAGCTACATAACAGACTATAAAAAGGCTTTATAATTATAAAGCCTTTTAAATAGTCTGTAATTTGCTGGTCCCCACGAATTGTTATTAAGAAAAAATATATTAAACTTTTTTATTTGTATTTTGTGCACAAAAAATTGTCAAAAAGCTCCGTCCCCAGCGACAAAATTGTCAAAATGCCCCGTCCCCAACGACAATTTTTTTCTAATATTTTTATTTTTTTCTTTACTTTTTTTTACAACTAATATAAAATATATTTAAATCGGATATACTAAGAAAAAAAATTGGAGGAAACAAATGAAAAGCAAAAATGAGCTAAGTTATAAAGATTTAAAAATGACTTGTGATCCTAAAATATTTAAATTTGAGACCACAGAAGAACTAGAACCAATTAGTAGTGGAATTGGTCAAGACCGTGGTATTAAAGCTTTAGAATTTGGATTGCAAGTAAATGTAAAAGGATATAACTTATATTTAGAAGGTCCAAGTGGAGTTGGAAAAACTATGTATACAAAAAATTATTTAGACAAAATTGCTCCAAAACAAAAAACTCCTTCTGATTGGTGTTATATCTATAATTTTGATAACCCAAATGAGCCTATATCTGTTGAATTGCCTGCAGGTCAAGGAAAGAAATTCAAAGAAGATATGGATGGATTTATTCAAGAAATTAGAAAAGATATTAGAAATACTTTTAATAATAACGACTTTGAAAAAGAAAAAGCTTTAATTAAACAAGAATTTGAAGAAAAACGTTCTGCTTTGTTAGAAAAATTAAATCAAGATGCAGCTAAATATAATTTTCAAGTAAAAGCTGCACAAAATGGTATTTATATGATGCCAGTCGTAGATGGCAAAGCAATTGAAGAAGAAGAATTTGAAAAATTAGATGAGAATATTAAACAAGAATATGAGCAAAAGTCTGTATTTGTACAAGAACAAATTATGAATGTAATTGGTCAAATAAAAGAAATTGAAAGGCAATCTGACAAAAAAATATCTGAATGGCAATCTAATGTTGCATTACTTACTGTTAATGTACACATTAATTTCTTGAAATCAAATTATAAGAGAAATAAAAAAATAAATAAATTTTTAAATGATGTTAAACAAGATGTATTAAAAAATATACCTGTTTTTTTAGAGGATCAAAATAATACTTCTGGTCCACAACAAGGTAACTCTAATCCAAACATGAAAAGGCAAGACCCTTGCTTAAATTACCGTGTTAATTTGTTTATTGATAACTCTAATCGAGAAGGTGCACCTGTTATAATGGATTCCAACTATTCTTATCATAATATTTTTGGTTCTTTGGAATATGAAAATTACTTTGGTGCTTTAAAAACTGACCATACTATGCTTAAACCCGGTTTAATGCAACGTGCAAATGGTGGATATATTATCTTTCAAGCAAAAGATTTACTTGCTAATCCAATGTGTTATGAGGCTTTAAAAAAGGCTTTAAGGGTTAAAGAATTAAGTATTGAAAATACTGCTGACCAACGTTCTTCTATGGTTTTAATTTCTTTAAAACCTGAGCCAATTCCATTAAATTTAAAAGTAATTTTAATTGGAAGTGCCAACATTTATCAAACACTTTTATCAATGGATTCAGATTTTAGAAAACTATTTAAAATAAAAGTTGAGTTTGAAGATGATGCTGAAATTACTCCAGAAAATCTTCACAAATTATCTCAAATTATTTATGGTTTTTGTGCTAATGAAGAACTTCCTCATTTAGATAAAACTGCCATGGCTCGTTTAGTTGAATATGCATCAAAACTTGCAGGCAGTCATAATAAGCTTTCTACTAGATTTGATGATTTAATTCAAGTTGTTGGTGAAGCTGCTACTTGGGCAAAAATTGCAAAATCTAAAGTAGTTACAAGTGAATTTATTGATAAAGCACTTTCTGAAAGAATTGAAAGAGTAAAAAAATATGATACAAAATATCTTGAAATGATAAAAGAAAATTCTCTTTTAATAAATACTTCTGGATTTAAAGTTGGAGAGTTAAATGGTTTAACAGTTATGACAATTGGAGATTATACATTTGGAAAACCTGCAAAGATCACAGTTAATACTTACACTGGTAAAGATGGCATTATTAATATAGAGCGTGAAGTTGAAATATCTGGTCCTTCTCATTCAAAAGGTGTTTTGATTTTAGCCGGATATTTAGGTGAAATGTTTGCACAAGATATTCCATTATCTCTAACTGCAAGTATATGTTTTGAACAATTATATAATGGTGTAGATGGTGACAGCGCTTCTAGCACAGAACTATATGGATTATTATCTAGTTTATCTGGTATTCCTATTAATCAATCTATTGCTGTTACTGGTTCTGTAAATCAAAAAGGTCAAATACAACCAATTGGCGGAGTAAATGAAAAAATTGAAGGTTTCTTCCAAATTTGTAAAATGAGAGGATTAGATGGTTCTCACGGTGTTATGATACCAGTACAAAATGTAGATAATTTACAATTATCAGATGAAATTGTTCAAGCTGTAAAAAACAATCAATTCCATATTTATTCTGTTTCAACAATTGAAGAAGGTATTGAAGTATTAACAGGAGTTCCAGCAGGTAAAAAAGATAAAGACGGTCACTTCCCTGCAGGTACTATAAATTATTTAGTATATGAAAAATTAAAGAAATATGCAGAAATTAGTAGAAAAGAAAAAAATTAGACAGATTAACAATCTGTCTTTTTTTAAAAGATATTTTCCAAATTAAAGGCATATCTATCTTCCACATGTTTTAATAAAAACATACTCTTATCTATACTTTCTATTGAATTCTCATATTCAGCTGTTTTAATATTACTTTTAATAGTAGTTATTTCCATTTCAATTTTTTCTAATTCATTGTGTTCAATATAATAAGCTAATTTATTATGCTTTTCCTCCCATTTATTCTCTACCTTTTTTACTTGATCTTCTAAAATGTCTATATTTCTTTGTTCAACACTATCTTTTAAATTTGATAATGTATCTGTCAATTCTAACACTGATTGTTTTGTATAATTTTGTGTTATAATATTTCCAAAAATTATTGCAAGGATAATAACAATGCAAATTATCATTTCTTTTAACATATACTAAACTCCTTCTTTTTTTTGGCAAAAAATTTGACCTTTTCCATCAATTGTAACAACTAAAGCTTCTTCTGGTTTCATTTTAAATTTTTCAACTTGTTTATTTAACCACTGTCTATTTTTGCCAATTGCTTGTAAATTTTTTTCCATTATTTTTCCATCTATTACTAAATCGTATGGAATGCCTTCATATTCTGGCTTTATATTAAAATCTTCTGGAGTTGTTCCTCTCTTTTCTGGTTTTTGTATAACTGTTACTTGTCCACTTGTTTCTAAAATTGCATATTCAACATCTCCTAAATTTATAACATTGTTGCCTCTTAATCTTTCTTGTAACTCATTTATTGTGAATCTTTCTTTAACTAATGCTTTTCTATTTATTTTTCCTCGATATATCAAAATACTTGGTTTTCCACATATAATTTCTCTTGCTTTTAAACTTTTCATATTTATAATAGATATTATTAGATGCATAACAAGTAACCCAAGAATTGGAATAATTCCATTAAAAATTGGAATTCCTGTTTCTGTCATTGGTATTGTTGCCAAATCTGCAATCATAATGGAAATAGCAAGTTCGAATGGTTGCATTTGACCAATTTCCCTTTTCCCCATTAGTCTCATTACAATTAATACAATAATATATAAAATTACAGTTCTAAAAAATGTAATTAACACAAAAACACCTGCTTTTTTGATTTTTACTTTTTTATTTATTTTTTACAAATATTAACTTTTTTATACGTATTTTTTTGAATAAATAATTTTTTTTTGCAAATAATATTTTTAGAACCTTTGAAAAAACTGCATTATGAATTTTTATTCTAAGGAGGTTAAGTTTATGCAAGGGACTCAAGAAAATCAAGCACACTCTGGAGCTTCTACTGTATGGCAAATTGTAGGTAGATTAATCGCTTCAGCTGTAGTTTTAGCAATTACTGCATTTTTTACACCAGGATTTAGTATTAACAGTTTTTGGACTTTAGTAATTGCCGCTATTGTTTTAACAGTAATAGATTATTTAGTTATTAAATTTACTGGTTTACATGCTAGCCCTTTTGGTAAAGGATTTGTAGGTTTTGCATTAGCTGCAATTGTTTTATATGTAACACAATTCTTTGTAGCAGGATATTCTATTTCTTGGATAGCAGCAATTATTGGTGCTTTAATTTATGGAGTAGTTGATTACTTTATTCCTGGAAATCAACAAATGTAGTAATTAAAAAACCAAACGGTATAGTATTTTGGTACTTATTTTCCGTTTGGTTTTCTTTAATATTTTTGTACAATTTCATTTTGATTTTTATAAATGCTATTAGGTGATATTACACCTCTTACTGAAGATAAAGGATAAATATTAGAATTCTTGCCAATTACTGTTCCTGGATTTAAGACGCTTCCACATCCTACTTCTACTTCATCTCCAATCATTGCTCCAAATTTTTTAATTCCTGTTTCAATTTGTTCTTTTCCATTTTTTACAACAACTAATTTTTTATCTGATTTTACATTTGAGGTGATAGATCCTGCTCCCATATGTGCTTTATATCCTAAAATAGAATCTCCGACGTAATTATAATGTGGAACTTGAACTTTATTAAATAAGATTACATTTTTTAATTCAGTTGAATTTCCAACAACTGCTCCCTCTCCTACAATTACTTTTCCTCTTAAAAAAGCACAATGTCTTATTTCTGCATTTTCTCCGATAATAGCAGGTCCTTTAATATATGCTGACGGCATAACTTTTGCAGTTTTTGCAATCCATACATCTTCACCTATTTTATTGTATTTATTTGAATCTAATTTATTACCTATTTCTAATATAAAGTCATTTATTTTTGGTAAAGCTTCCCAAGGATAAGTAACACTTTCTAATAGCTTTTTTGCTATTGTTTCTTCTAAATTATATAAATTACAAACTTTGCATTCTTCCATTTTTATAACCTTTCTATAAAATTTTTATTATAATGTAATTTTATTCTTATTCCAATATTTCTCATATAATTCTTTTGCTGTTCTTGGACTATCCACACCTTCTTTGTTTTTGACAGGTGCGAAATCATCTTGTCTTTTTCCTCTTAAAATTGCAATGTCATCAAAAAATTCAAAAGCATCAAAAACAAAGGATTCAAATTTATAAGCATTTGGCTCTTTTGGTACAACTTCTTTATCATTTTCGTCTATGTAACTATTCTTTTTGAAGACACTATGATACATTAAATGCTCTTTACTTATTTTTTCGATTGCTTCAATAGTGTATAAATTGCACATAATGTGTGATTCTCCATATTTTAGTTCTCCGTTTTCATCTACTTCTTCTGCCATTTTTTCTGGTAATTCTGCATATTCGATTACTTTTGGATGACCATTCATCTTGCAAAAAACTCCTACTTTTTCATGTGGATTTGCTTTTACTACTGATTTTGAAGCAATTTGAACTCCTTTTTTTATTGCCATACCAAGTAAAGTTACATCTGCCATTTTTAAAAGTACATTATCAACTCCACCAATAAACACCCATTTAATTCCTTTTTCCTTCATATCTGCTAAGCAACCACTTATTCTTAAAGAAGAATATGTTCCACCATTTCCATCTGATGCTTCTTTTATTTTATGATCTTTGGTTATTAAAATTTTTCCTTCTTTATCAATTAATGGTAATTCACTTTGTGAAAATAAGGTTACAAAGTTTTTGCCATATCCGAAAAAATTATGCTTTTCTAAAAATTGCAATGTTTCTTGGTGATTTTCTTTGCTTGTCATTATATACCACGGAATTGTAATTCCATATTTTTTATTTGCTTCTTTTAAATTTTCCGCTAGTATTTCAAATAAATATTTTCCTTTTCCAAAAACATCTAATTTAAAAGTTCCTTTTGGTCCATTATGTCCGAAGCCTTGTTCCTTGCCCTCCTGCCATTGTAACAACAGCATATTGTGCATTTTTTATTACTAATTCGCCTAAGTTGTCAAATTCTTCTTTTTGCTCTTTTGATAATTTTTCTTTATCTAAATATGCAATATTTTCTATTTTATTTTCTTTTATTTCTATTTTCTTTTTAGTATTAGCATATAATTCCATAATTTGATGAAAATCTATTTTATTAATTTGTTCTATTAATGCTTCTTTTTCTTTTCCGTTTAATTTATGTAATAATTCTATTATGTGGTTTTGTTTATAAAATTCTAATTGCTCTATAATATCTTGCATTTTATCCATTTTATTTCAGTCCTTTCAGCCTCAATTATTCTGGTATTATTAATATATTATATGCATTTTTTTTAATAGTGATATTCTATCATATTGATTCGTATTTATCAAGTTTTTTAAGCGAACTTGTCATATTCCAAAAAAAATACCATATATATTAACTAAAGTAATTTGTACAAACATTTTGATTTAAAAATTGAAGGAGGTATATAGATGGAAAATACAAGATTGTATGAAGACATCTCAAAAAGAACAGATGGTGACATCTATGTAGGTGTGGTAGGACCTGTAAGAACTGGTAAGTCTACTTTTATTAAGAATTTTATGGATTTATTGGTCATTCCAAATATTGATAATGAATATAAAAAAGAAAGAGCTAAAGATGAGCTTCCACAAAGTGCTGGTGGAAAGACAATTATGACTACTGAGCCAAAATTTATTCCAAATGAAGCAATTGAAATTACTTTAGATAATAATTTAAAATTTAAGACAAGATTAGTTGATTGTGTTGGTTATTTAGTTGATAATGCAATTCGGCTACTTAGAAGATGATATGCCAAGAATGGTAAAAACACCTTGGTCAGAAGAAGAAATTCCTTTTGAAACAGCTGCAGAAATTGGAACTAAAAAAGTAATCAATGAACACTCTACTATAGGAGTTTTAGTTACAACAGATGGCTCTTTTACAGGTATTCCAAGAGAAGATTATATTAAAGCAGAAGAAAGAGTTGTTAATGAATTAAAAGCTTTAAACAAACCTTTTATTATCCTTTTAAATTCAGAAGATCCTAATTCTGATTACACAATTGAACTTGCAAATAATTTAAGTACAAAATATAATACCACTGTTATGCCAATTAACTGCGAATATTTAAGCATTGATGATATTAATAATATGTTTTCTAAAGTTTTATATGAATTTCCTATTAATCAAATTTGTATTAAGTTTCCTAGATGGATTGATGTTTTAGAGTATAATCATCCTTTAAAAGCTGAACTATTTGAAGAAATTAAAAATGCATTTATTGATGCCAATGTTTTAAAAGATGTTTCAAATTGTTCTAAAAAAATTGCACAAACTGAAATTATCTCTAAAACTTTTATTTCTGATATTCAACTAGGTTCAGGAAATGTTAATGTTGAAATTAATTTAAAAGATGAGTTATTCTATCAAGTACTTTCTGAAATTACTGGTGTTAATGTTAATAATGAGGGAGATTTGTTTAGCATTATTTCTAATTTATCAAAAACTAAGAAAAAATTTGACAGAATTGCTTATGCCTTAGAAGAAGTTGATGCTAAAGGTTATGGTATTGTAACACCTAGTATTGATGATTTAATATTAGAAGAACCTGAAATGATTAAACAAGGTTCTAGATTTGGAGTAAAATTAAAGGCCACTGCACCTTCTATTCATTTAATAAAAACAAATGTAGAAACTGAAGTATCTCCAATCGTTGGATCTGAAAAACAATCAGAAGAATTAGTAAATTATTTACTTTCTGAATTTGACAGCAATCCAAAAGAAATTTGGAATTCCAATATTTTTGGTAAAAGCTTACATGAATTAGTAAATGAGGGCCTACAAACTAAACTTTCTAAAATGCCAGAAGATGCTCAAATTAAATTGCAAGAAACATTGGAACGTATCGTAAATGAAGGTAGTGGCGGTTTGATTTGTATTATTTTATAGAGTTCTTAAATATTGATAAAAAAAATTGTCAAAATGCTCCGTCCCCAATGACAATTGTCGTTGGGGACGGAGCATTTTGACAATTTTTTTATCTAATAATCTTGATTTGATAAATTCGGATAAGTAAATATTTTTCCACCTTCTGTAAATTGTCCATTAGGTACGTGATCTTTTGACATAAAATTAGATCCTCTTAAAAAAAATCTTATTTTAGAAGTTTCGCTTACCCAACCTGTAGTAGATACTGGGTCATCCCATGTACAATCTATGGCATACCAATTATTGTTTAATTGTACATAGTTCCATGCATGATTCTCTGTACGATTTTCTGAATTAGTTGCTTTTCCAATTACTAGTATACATGGTATTTTTAGTTCATCCATTAAATATTTAAAACTTCTAGCATATCCTTCACAAACACATTCTTTATTTACCATTGCACCATATATATTGTAAATGTTTTTCTTTGATATGCTTGTATCGTATTGTAAATTATCTACTAAATAATCATGTACTATTTTTATGTTTTGATATGTATTATTATTTGTTGTGTTTTGCAGGATTTCATCTCGTACTTGTTCAATTCCGCCTAATTGCTTGATCAATTTCTGCTTTTGATGAAAATTCATCAATAAAATAATTGTTTTGTGTTCCTGAGTTGATAAATACATTATATGTAACGTTGTTTCTTTTTGTTATTGTTTCAATGTTTAAGTACATCTTATTAGGACTTAAATAAAACACATCTGGATTATCATAAGTATATGCTTCTATTGCAGATTGATAATATTTTCCTAGTTGGTCTTGCCCGTCTTTATTAGCAAGTAAATCTGAAAAGGAATTTCCAAGTTCTATTTTATAGTTTCCTGTTTTCATGTTTTCTTTATTTGTTTCAAATGCCTTATATATAATTTTAGAGTAATTTTCTAATTGATTGTAAAAATATTTGTCTATTGTTATATTAGAATAATCTACTTCTTCTGGCTCATTTGGTTCTTGCATATATGTGTTACTATCTTTTATTCCTTCAAAAGGATCTCCTATTATTTCTGGAACTTTTATATCTTCATCTATTGTATTTTGGTTTTCTTCAATAACAGTATTAAAATTTTGTGGTGTTGAAGAAGTTTCTAATTTGACATATTCATTCCAAAAAATTATTCCAAATAAAGTAAATACAATAATAATTAAAACAAATACTATTGTTATTATAAAAGTAGCTAATCTGCTTTTCATGACATTTCTCCTTTGTATTTCTTCTTTTTTATTATAACATATTTTTGTTTCCAAAACTAGTATATTTTGCGTTTTTTTACAAATACTAAAAAAAAAATATAAAATGGAGAAGCTTATGAATTTAAAAAATTTATTTCAATCAGTTTTTGGTTATACGCCACCTGTAGAATATAATTTCGAATTACCTAATGAAGATGAAATTCAACATGATTTAGAGGATACAAAACCAAAAGAACCTGTAAAAATTTATCCAAGTCTGAATGTAAATATTGAGTATCTAAGAACTAAATATAATCTTTTAATCAATAGTGACATTATTTTAAGAGAATTTACTTTAAATGCTAGAGGAAAACAGTATAATAGTGTTTTGCTTTATATTGATGGAATGGTTGACTCTAATTTATTAGATGACTTTGTTCTAAAACCATTAATGCTTCGCAATAAAAACAACACTTTTGATGGTACTCAAAATAAAGTTATATCTGAAGCTGTAGCAAATAACATTACAGTCCGAAAAATCAAAAAATTTGATTTAGCAAATTATTTACTTCGGTTGTTTAATGCCTCAAAATACTGTAGAACAAGTAAGTAATTTTGACGAACTTGCAAAAGGTGTAAATGCTGGAAATTGTGCTTTAATTATTGATACTTTAAATGTTGCATTTGATATTGAAGTAAAAGGATTTAAGCAAAGAAGTGTTGACACCCCAGAAAATGAAATTGTAATAAAAGGACCTCATGAAGCTTTTGTTGAAAATATCAGGACGAATACTTCTCTTCTTAGAAGAATTGTAAATAATGAAGATTTAATAATTGAAAATTTGGAAGTTGGTAAAATTACAAAAACAAAATGTGCTGTTTGCTATATGAAAGATATTACAAATTCTGATTTAGTAAATGAAGTAAAATACAGATTAAATAATTTAGAAATTGATTCTTTATTATCTGCTGGTGAATTAGAACAATTAATTTCAGATTCTAATAGTTTAGGAATACCTCGGTCTTCTTTCTACAGAAAGACCAGATAAAGCTGCAAAATATTTGCTAAAAGGACGTGTTGTAGTAATTGTAAATGGAACTCCATATGGAATTATTATGCCAGCGGTTTTAATTGATTTTTTAACTTCACCAGAAGATACGAATTTAAGAGTAAATTTTGCGAATTTTTTGCGTGGTCTTAGAGTTTTAGCTGCTTTTATTACTTTGCTTTTACCTGGCTTTTATGTTGCAATTACTAGTTTTCATCAAGAAATTTTGCCAACAGGACTTCTCTTCTCTATTTTAGCATCAAGAGAAAATGTACCTTTTCCTATTATATTAGAAATCTTACTTATGGAATTTTCTTTTGAATTAATTAGAGAAGCAAGTCTTCGTGTACCTTCTGCGATTGGTTCTACCATTGGAATTGTAGGTGCTTTGGTTTTAGGACAAGCTGCTGTAAGTGCTGGCATTGTTAGTCCAATTTTAATTATTATAGTTGCTATGACTGGTATCTCTTCTTTTGCAATTCCTGACTATTCTTTTGGATTTCACTTAAGATATTTTAGGTTTGCATTTGTTATTCTTGGATTTATGGCAGGATTTTTAGGTATTGCCTTAGGTTTATTTGTATATATTAGTCTAGTTTGTAGCTTAAGATCTTTTGGTGTTTCTTATACTGTACCTTTTGCACCAGCAACAAATTCAAAAGGAAATGGATATTTACTTTCTCCTATTTGGAAAAGAGAATATAGACCTTCGTTTATAGCTGCTAAAAAAGAAACTGAACAACCCCATTTTTCAATGAAATGGAAATATCATAAATAAAAAAGGAGTTTTTAAAATGACAAAATCAAAAATTGGTACTTTAGAAGCTATTATGCTAATACTTTCTATTGTTGTAACTCACACAATTTTATCTTTGCCTAGAGAAGTTACTGTTAATACAAAATCTGCTGCAATTATTAATTTAATTTTTGTAAGTATTTTAGCTATTATAATCTCTTATATTATTGTTAAACTTTTAAAAAACTTTCCTGGTTCTGATATTATTGATATTTCTGAAGTTTTGGGTGGGAAAGCTTTAAAAAACATTATTGGAGGCATTTTTATTGTATATTTTCTTGTTACTACAAGTATTTTACTTAGAAATTTTTCTGAAAGTTTAAGAATTATTCACTACCCTATGACAAATATTATTTTTATTTTGTTTTTGTTTATTATTGCTTTGTGCTCAGCTAATAGACTTGCTTTTAACGCTTCTTTAAAAACAAATTTATTAATTATTCCTTTTGTGCTAGTAAGTATGGTATTTTTATTTTTTGCTAATATGAATAAATTTATCCCAGAAAGAATTTTTCCTATATTTGGAGATGGTCTAATTAGTACCTTTGTCTTAGGAATTGGAAATTTATCTTCTTTTGCAGGAATTGCGTTTTTGTACTTTCTTCCTCCATATTTAAAAAAACCAGAAAAATTAAAAAAAATAGCTGTTATTTCTACTGGAATATCTGCTATCTATTTGATTTTATGTGTTTCTACACTTTTGTTTATGTTTTCATTTTTTATTACAACAAATGAAATTACTCCTCTTTATAATGCAACAAGATATATTGAGTTTGGAAGTTTCTTTCAAAGATTAGAATCTGCGTTTTTACTTATATGGACGTTAGCTTTTGCTTGTTACTTAAGTATTGTGACTAAATTTTGTATGAGTATTTTTCAAAAACTAACAAATATAGAAACTAAAAAACCGCTTATTGATATTTTTGGACTTCTTATTTTAGCAATTGCTCTAGTTCCTAAAGATTATTCTATTTCTAGTAATTTTGAAACTGAAATTTATCCTTATTTAGTACTTGGAATTGTATTTTTCCTATCACTTAGTATTTTAATATTAGCTAACTTACAAAAAAGAAAACAAAAGAAGTCTGCATAATTTTTAAAACAAGGAGGTGCTATTTTTGACTCACTTAACTCGAAATTTAATTATTTTAATTTTTATTATTGTTTTTATTATGGCTTTTTCTGGCTCTTATTTATCTCTTAGTATTGATAATCTAGCCTATGTTCTTGCTATCGGTATTGATAAAGCAGATAATGATAATTTACAAGTAACTTTCCAATTTTCTACTACAACACAAGCAACTGAATCTGGCTCATCAGAAAAAGCTCCTTCTGTTGTGAATTCAGTTAAATCTTCTTCAATAAGTTCTGCAATTAATTTGTTAAATGGTTATATGGGAAAACAATTAAATCTTTCACATTGTAAAGTTATTATTTTTTCTGAAGAACTTGCATTAGACGGAATTTCAGAAGAAGTTTATACTTTAATAAATGATACCCAAATAAGACCTTCTGCAAATATTGTTATTAGTAAATGCCCTGCGAAAGATTATATTGAACAAACTTCTCCTGAACTTGAAAATTTGATTTCTAAATATTATGAAATTTTCACAAATTCTAGTAAATACTCAGGGTTTACTGCTGATTCTACTATAGGAAAATTTTTTAATAATTTAATTTGTAAAATGTATCAGCCAACTGCTATTTTAGGTGGACTTACTACAAAGGATTTAGATTCTGAATCTAATTTAGATTATCATGAAAATAATAGTATTAAATCAAATAATGCTCCTATTCAGGGTGAAAATGGAGCAGAAAATATTGGTATGGCTGCTTTTTATAGAGATAAGATAGTAGGAGAATTAACAGCTTTAGAAAGTATTGCTTATTTAACTTTAGAAGATGATATTAATCGATTTTTAATTTCTATTCCAGATCCTAAAAATACTGGTCGTTACTTAGATATCTATATATCGCCTACTAAATCTCCTAAAGTAAAAATAGATACCTCAACATCTTCGCCTTTTATTCAAATGGAACTTAAGTTTTCTGGACAAATCTACTCTATGTCAGATAATAGTGAATATTTAAATACAGATATTTTAAATGAAATATCTGAAAATTGTAATCAGTATTTGGAAACTCTATTTTCAAATTATTTATATAAAACTTCTAAGGAATTTAAATCTGATATTAATGGACTTGGAAAATATGCTTTAAAAAATTTTTTCCGAACAGAAGAATTTGACAATTATGATTGGCACACAAATTATAGAAATGCCTTTTTTGATGTCAAAGTAGATACTACTGTAAAATCTGGTATGTTAATTACTGACACTTAAAATTTATAAAGGAGGAGTTATTTTGCCAAATTTTGTTTATCATATTTTATTTTTAATTATTAGTATTTATATTTTATTAAAAACAATTGGATATGCTTTATACGAGATTAATACAATAAAAAATAAACCGGGTGGTATAGTTATTATTACTTTTTCTATTTTTGTTGTTATTTTTGCTAATGTAATGGTTTGGTTAAATTAATTTTATATTAAATAAAAATCCCCTAATATCCTAGTCGATTTTGGGGATTTTTATTCTAATTTTTTTTATGTTCTTCTATTAGTTCAAAATCAATTTGCCTTAATATTTTACTTGCATTTTTAACTTTTATTTTTACTTTATCACCTATTTTATAGGTTGTATTTGTTCTTTCTCCAATTAATCTTTTTCTATTCTCATCATAAATAAAATATTCGTCTCCTAAGTCTTCAAACCTAATTAAGCCTTCTACCGTATTCTTTAGTTCTACAAAAATTCCAAATGAAGTTACAGAAGATATTATTCCTTCATATTCTTCTCCAATTCTACTTTCCATGTATTCTGCTTTTTTGATATCTTCTGCTTCTCTTTCTACTTTTGTTGCTATTTTTTCTCGTTCAGATGATTGCTTTGCTCTTTCATCTGCTTGAGTTTTATGTTCTTCCATCCATTCTTTATCTACATTATAATTTTCTTTTAAGTATTTTGATATAATTCGATGTATAAATAAATCTGGATATCTTCTAATTGGTGAAGTAAAATGACAATAATATTTACTTGCAATTCCAAAATGACCTTTGTTTTCTGCTTCGTATCTTGCAACTTTTAGGGTTCTTAATACTAAATTAGATACTACTTTTTCTTCTTCTTTTCCTTTTACTTCTTCTAAAACTTTTGCAAATTCTTTTGGATAAATATTATCTTGATTTGTTTTTATTTTTAATCCGAAATTAAATAAAAATTTATTTAATTCTTGAACCTTTTCTTGGTCTGGATTCTCATGAACACGATAAATAAATGGTGCTTCTAGCCAGAAAAATCTTTCTGCTATTGTTTCGTTTGCAATTAGCATAAATTGTTCAATGATTTCATGGCTAAATGTTGTTTCATATTTTGAGATATTTACTACTTTTCCATCTATGTCTAAATCTATTTTACTTTCTGGAATATCTAAATTTAAATATCCTTGTTCCATTCTTTTATTTTTTAGAATAAGAGCTAGTTCTTCCATTAGTTTAAATTGTTTAATAAAATCTTTATATTTTTTTGTTATTTGTTCATTTGAATTATCTATAATTGCTTGAACGTCATTATAACTCATTCTTCTTGTTACTTTAATTACACCTTTTACAATTTCAGAAGATTTTACTATACCTTTTTGATCAATTTCCATTATACAAGATAAAGTAAAACGGTCTTCTCCTTCATTTAAACTACAAATCCCATTAGATAATTCTCTTGGAAGCATAGGTATAACTCTTCCTAACATATAAATACTTGTTCCTCTAATTAATGCTTCTTGGTCTAATAAGCTATTTTCTTTTACATAGTAACTTACATCTGCTATGTGGACTTCTAACTTGTAATTCCCATTTGCTAATTTTTCTACTCTTACTGCATCATCTAAGTCTTTTGCATCTTCCCCATCTATTGTAAAAATCTCTTTATCTCTAAAATCTACTCTTGATTTAATTTCTTTTTCATCTAATTTGCTATTTTGCTTTTTTGCTTCTTCTACAACTTGCTTTGGAAACACAGATGGTAGATTATGCTCTTTGATTAATGATAACATATCTACTCCTGCTTCATTTACGTTTCCTAATACTTCTATTATTTTTCCTTCTGCTTTTTTTCCGTTTTCAGGATATTTTATGATTTTTACTAATACTTTGTGGTTATCTCTGGCTTTTCCCTTATTTTTTTTGGATATAAAAATATCTGTTCCAAAGTTTTTATCATCTGGAACAACAAATCCAAAATTTTTGTTATTTTGGAAAATTCCAACTATTGTGTCTTTCTCATGTTTTAAAATTTTGACAACTTTTGCTTCTGCACTTTTAACTTTGTTTGCTTCTTCTAAAATTTCAATTAAAACTCTATCACCATTTAGGGCATTTAATGAGTTTTCTTTTGATATATATATTTCATCTTCTTTTCCTTCTAACTTAACAAACCCAAATCCTTTTTGGTTTTTTCTATAAATACCATCATAATTTTTGTCTTTCATAGGCTCTAAAATTTTCGGTCCCTGTTCTTCCATTTATTTATCAATCGTCCTTTCTTTTATGGTTGATACAAAAAAGGCGCAGATTTATTATTAATAACTGCCCCTTTTATTACTTTTATTTTGCCATATATAAAATACCTAATGCTATTGTTAGTATTGCAAATATTACTGCTAATATTATTGTCCATCTTTTTTGTTTTCCTTCTTTGGTTCTTCCTTTATTTTTTTCATAAAAGTTGTTTGTTGATGAACCTGTTATGGTAGCTGATAACCCTTCATCCTCTTTCGATTGTATTAGTGTTAATACTATTAATGCAATAGCTACAATAAAGTAGACTACTATTAATATTCCTTTTGCTATTTCCATTTATATTCCTCCCTATGGTTTGTGCTTTTTGTTTTACTTGAATATTGTAACACAATTTTTTCCAAAATGCAAATATTTTTGAAAATTTATTTGATTGAGGGTGTTTTTTGACCCCGTCCCAAAAAACACCTGTAATTTTTATACATATTTTATTATGTATAATCTCTTTTTACTTTATTTTTTTGCTACAATATTTTTAACATTAATTAGGAGGTTAAAGTGAAGTTTCAAAGAGTCAAAGATTTAAGAGAAGATCATGACAAACTACAAAAAGATATTGCTGAAATTTTAGGTATTTCTCAACAATATTATTCAGAATATGAAAATGGAAAAAGAACTATTCCTATACAACATTTAATGACTTTATCTAAATATTATAATGTTTCAATTGATTATATGGTAGGATTATCAACTAAAAAAAATCAAAAGACAAGTTAAAATAATTTAATTATTCCAATTTGTCTTTTTAATTTTTATATAATTAATATTATCACCTATTTCAAAATACACCATGTACCTTTAGCTTCTGGCAAATCCTCAAATGTCATCAATTCTTTTGTTGTTGGATGTTCAATTGAAAGTTTATATGCCCATAGTGCAATTTGTTTTCCCTGACCTCTTGTTCCATACTTTTGGTCTCCAAAAATGCTATGTCCAAAACTTGATAATTGCACTCTTATTTGATGATGCCTTCCTGTATGCAAGTTTATTTCTAGTAAGCTTAGGTTTTTTACCTCATTATATTTTAGTACTTTATAATCTAATTTTGCAAATTTAGCATTTTTCTTATCTTTATTTACTACCTTACTTGTATTTGTTCTCTCATCTTTATATAAATAATTTTCTAAAGTTCCCGCTTCTTGCTCTATTTTTCCGTCTACTACTGCTAAATATTCTTTTTTAAAAACTTTTTCTCGTACTTGATTACTTAACCTAGAAGCTGCTTTAGAAGTTTTTGCAAAAACCATTATTCCGCCTACTGGTCTATCTAATCTATGAACTAGCCCTAGATACACATTTCCTGGTTTTTGATACTTTTCTTTTATATATTGTTTTACTATTGTTAACATATCTATATCTTCTGTTTTATCTGCTTGTGATGGGATATTAGGCTTTTTTTCTACTACAATTATGTGATTATCTTCATATAATATTTTTAAATCTTGCATTTATTCTTTCTTACTCTCCCATCTACCATAAATACCACATGGCAATATAAGTTCAGACTCTTCCATTGGAAGTCCGATTTCTCCGCATTCTAATTTTCCATTATATTTTTTATCTACCGTAACTTTCAAAATATTTTGTAAAACTGTACTTGATATACCTGTTGTATAAGAATTGATTAAGAAAAATAAAGGGTTTTTAGATAATACTTTTGAGCATAAATCTACTAAGTCAAAAATATTTTCTTCAAATTGCCAAACTTCTCCTTTTGCACCTCTGCCATAAGATGGTGGATCCATAATAATTGCATCATATTTATTTCCTCTTCTGATTTCCCTATTTACAAATTTTACAACATCATCTACTATAAAACGTACTGGTTTATTTTGTAATCCAGATGATATTACATTTTCCTTTGCCCATAGAGTCATTCCTTTTGAGCTATCTACGTGGCACACTGATGCTCCAGCAGATAGGCAAGCAACTGTTGCTCCGACCAGTATAAGCAAATAAATTTAATACTTTAATTTCTCTTTTTGCAGTTTTTATTTTATCTATCATCCAATCCCAGTTAACTGCTTGTTCTGGAAAAAGTCCTGTATGTTTAAATCCCATTGGCTTAATATTAAAAGTTAAATTTTTATAATGTATCTGCCAATTTTTTGGAATTTGTTTTTTAAATTCCCACTCTCCTCCACCTGTTTTACTTCTATGATAGGTTGCATTTACTTTATTCCATTTATTTGGAAAACTTTTATCTTTCCAAATAATTTGTGGGTCTGGTCTTACTAAAACTACATCTCCCCATTTTTCTAGCTTTTCGCCATTTGCCATATCGAGTATTTTATATTCTTTCCATTCATTTGCTAATTTCATTAAAAAATACTATTCCTTTCCTAAGAATAGTATTATTTTACCATATTTTTAAATTATTTTCAACATATCTATTTTATTATCCATGTTGTAAAATTTTCATAAAATTATAAATCATAATTATATTTATTGTAGAAAATAAAATAAAAGCTAAAATTGCAGTTGTTATTAATTTATGAGCTTTAATCTTTTGATAAATCCTGCTTGTCCAATTTTCTTTCCTTATTTGAAGTTTGTTTAATTTAGTGTTATACCTAATTTTAAAAAAGTCATCTTTTGCATATTCCATATTTCTTCCCCCTTTATGTTATATGTATATGCACTAAATTAAAAAAATATGACTAATTTAAAATTTTTTCTGCAATTTGCCTACTTATTCCTTTTACTTGCATTAATTCTTCTACACTTGCTTTTTTTATTTTTTCCATACTACCAAAGTGCTTTAATAATGCCTTTTTCTTAACTTCTCCAATACCTTGGATATCATCTAATTCTGATTTTGTAATTTGTTTATCTCTTATTTTTCTATGATACGTAATTGCTGTGTCATGAACAGTATTTTGAAATTCAGTAATTAAGTTCATTAAATTTTGTGATAATTTTAGTTCTTTTCTATTTTCATCTATTAAAGCTCTTGTTTGGTGCTTGTCATTTTTAACCATTCCAAAAACAGGTATTTCCAAATTTTTGTCAACTGTTTTTATTGCTGTTTTTATAGCTCTTATCTGTGTAATTCCTCCATCTGCAAAAATAACATCTGGAAGTTTTCCAAATCCACCATTAGGATTTTCAATGGAATGTTTTAATCTTCTAATAATTACTTCTTCTGTACATCTTGGATCATCTTGTGTAAATACTGTTTTTATTTTAAATCTTCTTGATAAATTCTTTTTTATAACTGCATCTTGCATTACACACATTCCTGCTACCATATATTCTCCAGAAATATTAGATATATCGAATGTTTCAATTTTTCTTGGTAATTTTTCTAATTTTAAAATTTCTTTTAGCTCCATTAAATTTTCATTACTATCTTTTTCTTTGTTTTCTAAAGTGACTTTACTATTCATTTCTGCCATTTCCACAAAACGTAATTTTTCACCTTTTTTTGGTGTTTTTATTTCCACTTTTCTTCCTAGGCTTGTGGATAACCATTGTTCAATTGCTTCTTTGTCTTCTATTTCTTCTCTTATCATTATTTTATTTGGAATGTTTGGATTGTCAAGATAAAATTGTTTAATAAAACCAGATAAAATTTCCTTATCATCCATGTCTTTTAAATCTGTATAAAAATAATGCTCTCTTCCTATCATTTTACTTCCTCTGACAAAGAAAATTTCAATACATACTTGTAATTCTGATTTTGCAATTCCAATAACATCTATACTGTTTTCAGATAAATTTGATACTTTTTGTTTTTCTGATACTCTTTCAATTGCTTGTATTTTATCTCTAATATATGCTGCTTTTTCGAAGTCTAGCTTTTTTGATGCTTCTTCCATTTGCTTTTCTAATTCTTTTACTACTTTTTCTATTTTTCCTTCTAATAAATCTATAATTTCATCAATTTGCTTTCTATATTCTTCTTTTGTAACATATCCCATACAAGGTGCTAAACACTTATTAATATGGTAGTTTAAACATGGTCTCGTTCTTTCTTTTAATGTCTTACATTGACGAATTTTATATTTTTCTTTTATAAAAGATACCATTTCTTTTGCTGCACCCGGATTTGCATAAGGTCCAAAATATTTAGATCCATCTTTTACAATTCTTCTCGTAATAAATACACTTGGATAATCTTGTGCTAAATCAATTTTTATATAAGGGTATGTTTTATCATCTTTTAATAAGACATTAAATTTTGGTCTGTTTTTCTTAATTAAATTACATTCCAAAATTAATGCCTCTGCTTCATTATCTACAACTATATATTCAAAATGGTCTATTAAACTTACCATTTTTTCAATTCTTGCTGTTTTATTATTTTTTCTAAAGTATTGCCTAACTCTATTTTTTAAAGAAATTGCTTTCCCTACATAAATGATATTGTCATCTTTATCTTTCATAACATAAACACCAGGTCTGTTAGGCAATTTTTTTAATTCTTCTTCGATATTGAACATTTTTGCTCCTTTTATTCAATATAACCTATGTATGGCAAGTTTCTATATTTTTCATTATAGTCTAAGCCATAGCCAACTACAAATTTATCTTCAATTTCAAAGCAAGTATAATCTGCTTCTAGGTCTACTTTTCTTCTAGATGGTTTTGATAGCATTGTTGCTATTTTTACACTATTTGGAGATTTTTGTTTTAAATATTCTAATACATATGATAATGTATTTCCTGTATCAATAATATCTTCAACAATAATAACATCTTTTCCTTCTATTGAATCTCTAATATCTTTATTAATTTTAACATTTCCTGTACTTTCTGTTCCTTCATAACTAGATACATCCATAAAATCAAGTTCTACATCACATTCAATGTTTTCTGCTAATTTAGCTAAAAACATAACTGAACCTTTTAATAGTCCTATTAAAACAATTTGTTTTCCTTCATAATCATGTTTAATTTGATTTGCTAATTCTTCAATTCTTTCTTCTAATTTTTTCTTATCTATTAATACTTTTATATTACTCATTTTATTATTTCCCCTTTTTTATTATTAATGTCTAAAATGTCTCATTTTTGTAAATACCATTGCAATACCATATTCATTACATTTGTCTATTGAATCTTGATCTTTAATTGATCCTCCTGGTTGGATAATTGCTTTAATTCCTGCTTTATGTGCTTCTTCTACACAATCTGAAAATGGGAAGAATGCATCTGATGCTAGTACGCTTCCTTCTGCTATTCCTTTTTCTATTAATTCTTCACTATGCTCAATTGCTTGTTTTGTTGCCCAAATTCTGTTTACTTGCCCTGGTCCAATTCCAATAGATTGTTTGTTTTTTCCAATTGCAATTCCATTTGATTTAACATATTTTACTATTTTCCAAGTAAATATTAAATCTTCCATTTGTTCTTTTGTTGGCTGAACTTTAGTTACTACCTCATATTCGTCTAATAGTTTAGAATCTATAGTTTGAACTATCGCACCTCCATTTATTTTTTTAATATCATATGCATTTTCTTTTTGTTTTACACGTATTTCTGGAAGTTCTAATATTCTAACATTTTTCTTTGCTTTTAGTATTTCTAATGCTTCTTTTTCATAAGATGGCGCAACAATTACTTCTAAAAATATAGATTTCATTTCTTCTGCCATTTTTACATTTACTTCTTCATTTACTACAACAATTCCTCCAAAAATAGAAGTTTTGTCTGCTGTAAATGCTTTTTGCCATGCTTCATAAATATCTTTGCTACTTCCTACTCCACATGGGTTACCATGTTTACAAGCAACAACTGTTGGTTCATCAAATTCTTTTAATAATTCTAATGCTCCGTTTGTATCATTTATATTGTTGAATGATAATTCTTTTCCATTTAATTGCTTTGCTGTTGTCAATGATCCTTCACATTTTCCAATTTCTTTATATAAAGCTGCTTTTTGGTGTGGATTTTCACCATAGCGCATTTCTTGAACTTTTTCATATGTTAATGTTAGTTTTTCTGGCATACTTTCATCTTTTCTTTGTTCTTTAATATAATTTGCAATCATTGCATCATAATTTGCTGTGTGTTCAAATACTGCTTGCATTAATCTGAATTTTGTCTCTTTTGAAACTTGACCTTTTTCTTCTAATTCTTTTAAAACAACTTCATAATCTTTTGGGTTTGTTATAACAGTTACGTCTTGATAATTTTTTGCAGCACTACGAAGCATTGTTGGTCCACCTATATCAATGTTTTCAATTGCTTCTTCTAATGTTACTCCTTCTTTTAAAATTGTTTGTTTAAATGGATATAAATTTACTACTACAAAGTCAATTGTGTCTATTTTTAAGTCTTTTAATTGTTTCATATGTTCTTGTTTATCTCTTCTTGCTAAGATTCCTGCATGAACAATTGGATGAAGTGTTTTTACTCTTCCATCTAAACATTCTGGAAATCCAGTTAATTCTGATATTTCCATTACTTTAACGCCTTCTTCTTTTAACTTTTTGTAAGTTCCTCCTGTTGATATAATTTCTATCCCCTGTTTTTCTAATCTTTTGGCAAATTCTACGATTCCCGTTTTGTCTGATACACTAATTAATGCTTTCATATTTGACCTCCTTAAAAAACTTTTATTGACATTATAATACTATATTTACTCTTTTTTTTCAATATTTAAATAGAAAATATTATGTTTAATTAGCTAAAATTAACAAAACAACTCTTGATATACCAAGAGTTGCTTTGTTATTTTTTATTAAAATATATAATTAAATGTTCAATTGTTTTTTTATCTTGTTTAGATAGTTTTTCATATCCAGCTATTGAATATTCTAAACTTTTATTTTCTTTTACATTTAAATATTCACTAAATATTTGATCTAAAGTTACATGAAATAAATTACAAATACGTATTAGCACTTCGTAAGATGGTTTTGATCTATCTTGTTCAATGTCACTAATATACCTTACAGATACTTCGATGCTTTCTGCTAATTTTTCTTGTGTATAACCATTACTTTTTCTTATCTGTTGTATATTTTTTCCTATTTTTATTGTACTTGATTTTTTCATCATTTATCTCCTATTTTATTTTTTGTTTATCTTATCAGATTTTTTTATTCGAATAAATGAACTGTTATCATGTATTGTAGTACAATATTTCTATATATATTTTATATATTGTTCTAGCATTTCGTCTAATTTTTTCCTTTCAATATCTATTTTATTTTTATCTTCTTCTTTTTCTATCATTTCTTCTATTTGTTTTAATTCATTTGCAATTTGATTTCTTAATTTTTCAATTTCCATATTTTCACCCCATCATTAGTTTTCTTATTTTTTTCTTTTTTATTCTTTATATATTAATTTGTTTTATATGTCAAGTTTTATTTTAAAGTAAATTTATTTTTTCCCCCGAATAAATCTTGACAAATTTGCAAATACTGTGTAAAATAATACTTATGCAAGTTAAAAGGAGGTTTTTTAATGAAAGAATATCGAACTTGTACTTGTAATGATATTAGTTTAGATGAAGTTGGAAAGAAGGTTAGAATTGCAGGATTTGTGCAAACAATTCGTGATTTTGGAGGTCTTGTTTTTTTAGACATTCGAGATATGTATGGAATAACACAAGTTGTTACTTCAAGTGATGAAAAAGATGTTGATTTTGCATCACACATTCCTTTAGAATCATGTGTGAGTGTTTATGGAGAAGTTAGAAAAAGAGATGAAGAAACAGTTAACCCAAAACTAAAAACAGGGTTAGTAGAAATTCGTATTGAGGATATCACAATTTTAAATAAAAGAACAAAAAATTTACCTTTTGAGATAAATACCAATCAAGATATACGTGAAGACTTAAGACTTCAATATCGTTTTCTTGATTTAAGAAATGATAGATTAAAAAACAATTTAATATTAAGAGCTAAAGTTATTCAATTCTTAAGAACTCAAATGATTGAGCAAGGCTTTTTAGAGGTTCAAACTCCTATTTTAACTAGTTCTTCTCCAGAAGGTGCTAGAGATTATCTGGTTCCAAGCAGATTACATCCTGGTAAATTTTATGCCTTGCCACAAGCCCCACAACAATTTAAACAATTACTTATGGTTTCTGGAATTGATAAATATTTTCAAATTGCACCTTGTTTTCGTGATGAAGATGCAAGAGCGGATAGAGCACCAGGTGAATTTTATCAATTAGATATGGAAATGGCTTTCAGCACTCAAGAAGACGTTTTTGCTGCTATTGAACCTGTTATGTATAATACATTTAAAAAGTTTTCTAATAAGAAAATCGTAGAATATCCTTTTCCACGAATTCCTTATAAAGAATCTATGTTAAAATACGGAACAGATAAACCAGATTTGAGAAATCCTTTAGTTATTATTGATTTATCTGATTTCTTCCAAAAATGTACTTTTAAGCCTTTTATTAATAGAACTGTTAGAGCAATTAAAGTAGAGGAGCACCTTTCTAAAGGTTTTCATGAAAAAATGCTTGATTACGCAATAAGTATTGGTATGGGTGGTCTTCGGATATTTAGAAGTACAAGAAGATTTAAGTTTTAAAGGTCCAATTGACAAATTTATTCCAGATGAATTAAAAAAAGAATTATTAAAACTAGCAGATTTAAAGAAAGATGATACTATTTTCTTTATTGCAGATAGCAAAGAAAGGGCAACAGAACTTTCTGGTCAAATTCGTTCAGAACTTGGAAAAAGATTAAATTTAATTGATGACAATATTTTTTCTTTTGCATGGATCGTTGATTTTCCAATGTTTGAGAAAGACGAAAATGGAAATCTTGCTTTTAGCCATAATCCATTTTCTATGCCACAAGGTGGTATAGATGCTTTAAATAATCAAGATCCATTAGAAATACTTGCTTATCAATATGATATTGTTTGTAATGGAATTGAACTTTCTTCTGGCGCTGTACGCAATCATAATATTGAAATAATGTTAAAAGCATTTACTATGGCAGGTTACACAGAAGATGAAGTAAAAACAAAATTTGGTGCTTTATATACAGCATTTCAATTTGGTGCTCCACCACATAGTGGTATTGCACCTGGAATTGACCGTATGCTTATGCTTTTAACAGATTCTGATAGTATTAGAGAAGTTATTGCTTTTCCATTAAATAGTAAAGCCCAAGATTTAATGATGGGAGCACCAAGTAATGTAAAACGTGAACAATTAAGAGATATTCATATTCAGCTTGATTTAAAATAGATATACAATAAAGCGAATACATATTTTCCAATTTGTATTCGCTTTTATTAATTTATTTTTTCTTCTTTCTATTTTCTTCAAATTCTTCCCAAGATTTACTAAATTCATGGTCAGCAAACATTTCTTTTAAACCTGTAATTTGTTTTAATCTAAGAATTTCATCTAATTCCATTCCTAAATGTTTTGATATTTGCTCTTCTGTCCAACCTTTTTCTGTTAAAGTTAAAACTATATGTGACATATCTGCAATTTGGTGAGTTCCTCTTGCTCTATTATGCCTAATTGTACTTGCCATACGATTTTCTAAATCTTTATTAATTGTAACAATCGGAATTTCTTTTAAATCGAAATATTCTTTTGCACATCTGTAACGGTGGAATCCATCTACTACAATATACATATCCCTTTCTTTATCATAATATGTTACAATTGGCTGAGTATAACCATCTTCTTCGATAGAATGTCTCAATAGCTTCATTTCTGGTGGAGCTACTTTATTTGGGTTATAATCATTTGCTTCTACTTTATTTATATCTACCATTTTTACATTTAAAACTGGAAATTCTATTTTTTTCATTTTGTTTCCACCCTTTCTAAATTTATGCTTTTTCTTCTTTATTTTCTTTATAAATTATTACAAAATTTTTATATTCTGTTTCACTGCTTACCTTAAATCCACATTTTTTATATACATCAATATAAATTTTTGTTACTGTGCTATAAGTAATTTCGTTTTCTTTTATTACCTTTTTTAGTATTTTTTCTAAATCTTTATCTTTTGTACTATAAATATTTTTTATTGTATTTTTACTTATAGATACAAATGCTGTGACTTTTTCTTCTTCTAATGCAATATACCATTGTTTACTATCATCATCATAAATTCTGTCATTTATTTGTTTTTCAACTAATCTAGATCCAAAAAATTTTCCCATATAGTTATAAAATTCTTTGTCTTGGTTTGTCATTTTTATAACCACTTTTATTCTCTCCTTTTTAATAATTTTCATTAATTATTTTTTGTAATACTTTATCATCTGTTTTTGTGCTTTTATTTAATAAGTTGTCCCATTTATGAATTAGTTCTTTTAGTTGATCATCATCATTTTTTGTTTGTGCAAAAGATAGTCTTCGTAAATAAAAATCATTTTTTTCAACTGCTCTTGCTATCCTTCTCCATGAAATTACTTTTTTTTGATTTTCTAATTTACAATCTGCAAAGTCTGGTATTTTATCTATATCTACTCCATATTTATTTCTATGCCAAATCATGAACTTTTTTATTTTTCTATAATAATGTAGCATTAAATCTTTATTATAAATTCCTATACTTTCTAATAAAAATACTGTATATTGCTGCCAAGACATAAAATCTGGTTTGCATGATTTAATATTACCAAGTGCTGTACTTTTACAATAAATATTTCCAAAATTTACTCCGATTTACTCTATTTAATATTTTGCCCCAAGTATCATATTCTAGAGCTTTAAATTGATCTAATCCATTTCTTTGGTCATCTCCATATGGTTGGCATAGCCTTTGTTCATAGATACTTACTCCGTTTTTATACATTAATTCATATATATAGTTAAATTTCAAATCTAATTTACTTACTGCTCCCCATATGTCTTCTGCTTTCCAGTCGTAAATTGGATAAAAATTATATACATCAATATGTTTTTCATTATATTTTAATCTTGTTGTCCATTGATAATCTTTAAATGTGACTTTATGCTCTTGAAATGCTATTGTTCTAAATCTGTTTAAACTTTCATCTGTTCTAATTCCTATTCCACATGCTGCATCTTGATTATATTTTTTTGAATACCAATCGGCAAATTGAATAATAAATTCTTCGAATTCTTCTCCTTTTTTAAACCATGGAAACGGACAATTATGAATATTAATGCTATCTTCTGGTAAATTTCGAATCCATAAATGTTTGCTTTCTTCTTCCCAACAAATCCATTTTGGCTGTAATACAGAAACAGCATTTCTTAAGGCTATTGGTAAAGCAATATGGTAAAAATCTCTTATTTGTGATAATGTTTTTATTTCTTCTACATGTTCTATTGTATATCTATATTGTGCTTCTAAATCAATATATAATATATCAAATTTTTTTCCCATTTCTTTTGCTACTTGGTTTGCAAGTTGAACCATTACAGAACTGTCTTTTCCCCCACTAAAACTGAAATAAATATTTTCAAAATTTTCAAATATAATTTTTAATCTTTCTCTTGCAGCTTCTAATACATTTTTTTCTAAATATTTTTTTGGCATTTATTGTCTCCTCTTTTCTCTATTACAGATTATAACATTTTTGAGATTTCATGTAAAGTTTTGTCAAAAGAAAATTAAAAAAAAGAGACCAGCTAAAAATAGTCTCTTCTATGAATTCATATATTTATATTCTTATATAAACATCTTATTTTTTGTTTACTAAATCTTTCAATGCTTTACCAGCTTTGAATACTGGAGCTTTAGATGCAGGTATTTTGATTTCTTCCTTAGTTTGTGGGTTTCTACCTTTTCTAGCTGCTCTTTTTCTTACTTCAAAAGATCCAAATCCAACTAATTGAACTTTCTCTCCTTTTTTTAATGAGTTTGTTACTACTTCTACAAAAGCGTTTACTGATTCTTCAGCTGCTTTTTTTGTAGATCCTGTTTTTGCAGCTATTGCTGCGATTAATTCAGCTTTGTTCATTTAAATTACCTCCTATAAGATTTAAAGATTTATGTACTTTATTGCTTGAACAACTGCAATAATGTACTTCTACTTAATTCTATTCGCCAAAAATACTGAAAATCCTTCTTTTTTTTACTTTTTTTAATAAATTTTTAGTTTCTTCAATACTTTATAAACTTTATTTCCCCCTGGTAGCATTTCCATTTCTTCTTTTGATAATACTTTCAATGCTACTATTGCCAATACATATATGATGATTGCAACTAGAATTGATACTATTGTTGCCAATTTTGTAGCAATTATTCCTGTAAGTGTTATATAGCAAAAATATGAACATATTCCCATAATGATTACAGCAAATATAGGTTTTATAATAAATTTTGAAAATGTTAAATTTAGTTTTATCGTTTTTCGCAAAACTGTTATAGCTATTGAAAAAGCTATCATATGACAAGCAACTGAAGCTATAGCAGCTCCGGTGTACTCCTATTTGTGGTATAGGAACTAAAATTAAGTTTAATATTAATTTTACAATAACGCCGGCATCCCATTGATATTGTAGGTACTATTAGTTTTCCATACCCTTGCAGTGATCCATTTATGGTTTGATCCATCATAACAAATACAATTTCAAATGCACTAATTTGTAATACTGTTGCTCCTGCTGCTGCATTTGGAAATAGTAAATTTAAAATTGGTCCTGCAAATATACACATTCCTATAGTACATGGAATTCCTATTAGCATTGAAGTTAATAAAGAAAATGATGTTTTTTCTTTAATTTCTTTATAGTCTTTTTTGGCCTTAGCTGCTGAAATTGCAGGTACTAAAGCAGTTGCAAATGCTACATTAATAGACATTGGTAAGGTAATTAAGGTATCTACTTTTCCACTTAAAATTCCATATTGACTAAGCGCCATTTCTTCTGACATAAATTGCTTTAAACTACGTACAACTGTAAATGAGTCTATATTTTTATTTATTGAAGACATAATTGCAGTTAATGCTATTGGAATAGATACAATTAATATCTTTTTAATAATTGTTTTTACTCTTTCATATTTATAATTTACAGTTTGTTTTATTTCATTTGCTATTTCTTTTGTTCTGGTTTTATAGTATAAATATAGATATCCAAATCCTGCAAAGGTTGCAAGAGTAGTTGCAAGTGTTGCTCCTCCTGCCATCCACATAGTTGATACATTTGAAATAATTGCAACTATTTCTACTAATATGATAGTAAGTGTAGTTTTAAATATTTGCTCTATTGTTTGAGATCTAGCTGTTGCTGTAATATTTTGTCTGGCATTAAAGTATCCTCTCATAACAGATGATATAGCAACAAAAAATATAGCAGGTGATAAGGCAACTAATGTCATTTCCGCTTCTGGTATTTGTAACCAATATGTTGCAATCATGTGTGCACCTAAAAATAGCATTAAACTTCCTACTAAACCAATAATTGCAAATGTTGCAAAAGCAATTTTAAAAATTCTATGTCCGCCTTTATAATCTCCTACTGCTATTCTTTCTGATACTAATTTGGATATCGCATTTGGTACTCCTATTGAAGATATAGTAAGTAGCATTGCATAAATTTGGTATCCTGCTGCAACAATTCCATTTCCTTTATCTCCAAAGCCTTCTCTATTTGTTAAATATAAAACATATACTAGACCTAATAATTTTATTAATATTTGCGAAAAGATTAAAGTAATAACACCTTGCATAAAGGTCTCTTTTTTACGCAATTATATCACTCCTTGTAATTGTAATTTATTTCTCCCTATTTTATTTTACTTCTATATTATAAATTTAATTACTAAATTATTCAATACTTTTAAAAGATT
>CANRFX010000002.1 GCA_947629995.1 uncultured Clostridia bacterium
CTCCAAATTTATTAATATTTTATCACAATATTAACAAATTTGGAAGGTTTTATATCAAATAAATTGCGGAAGAACCAGTTTTATTATACAATTTACAAAGGTTATTATTCACAGCCGTTTATGCAATATTTCTGTAATTAAAATGTAATATAAAAAAGTAATATAGTTTTATGTTTACTATATTACTTTCAGAATTACATCTCATAAACCTTCAAGGTCAACAAACAATATCTCACCCTATATCAACACAACGCGGAATGAATAGCGGTAACGATAAGCTCCATTATCGTACCCCCCGATCGCCATCGTCGTAATTCGAATAGAATACTCCCGCAGTTAGCTTATCTAAGTAACAGCCCCCTCGACTGAAGAAGGGATTAAGCGAATATATGAAGTAACAGTAGTCGTCAAACCATGCGCTTCCAACTCCAACACCCACTTCGTATGTTGCATCTCCTGGATAATAACTTTCGTAGTTTGGTGTAGAGCTTGATGAATTATACTTTGTTACATACTGTTGCTCAGTTTCCCCTGTCATCCACGTGTTGGCTCCTTCGTATGTCTTCCCTTCATAATATGCTGCTACATATTCATATGCTCCTCCACTCAAGTCGAATACCCCATATTCGTTTCCTGTTGAACTTGATAAATTCTTGTCTTCTGTATCTTTTCCACTTCCTGTTATACAATTACTTGAGTTATTTATATTTACTTCTTTTCCATTTCTTCCGTATTGACTGTGTGTTAAATATGCTACTGCTCCCCATTCACTATTTTTCATTAGGTGGCTTTTCTTCTCTTTATCATATTTTTTTGATATATTATAAAAGCTTGGAATTTCGAGTTTTCTCCAACTTGTTACATTTGGTACTATCTTTATATTCATTCCATCCCCACCATAATCTGAAAAGTTGTCAGCTGTTGCCGTGTTTCTTGCTGATTCATATTTTCCAACCCAGATTCCTGATAAATCTTCGTTCCATCCACCTATGTCTGTATTAGTTTCAAATGCTGGATGTACTATATATTTAAATCCATTATATTCTACTGTTTCTATTCCGGCTTTTGCTTTTTCATTATTATATATAGTTCCATCTACCTCTCTAGTTCCGTCTCCATCACAATATCCTGCTACTTTTGTACATTCTTTATCTGCATAATATATTATTCTGTATGCATATCTTGGTATCCATACAAAATAACCATCGTTTCCTTCTACAGTATTTATTGCATTTGCCCAATGACTTTTTGTATTATCTGCATCATTATCTCCTGCTACATAATCATACCATTCGCTTTCTGTAAATCCTGCTTCTCCTTCTTTTACTTCTACTCCATCTTTCCAGTATACTTTTTTCATTGGATTTTCTCCATTTAACACTGGTGCTAATGGTTTATCTATTTTTTCGTTATTTGTATTTACCCATATTACATCTATTTTTCCATACTTTTTTGTAAATGCTACTGGCGTTACAATTACTCCTATTGTTGTTTCCCCTGTTTTTTGTACTCCTTCTGTTGTTGCTTTTACTTCTACTTTATATGTTCCATTTGAATCTACTTCTGCTGTTCCACTTTTTCCATTAAATGATGCTGGATACGTTTTTCCTGTGTCTAAATTCGTTACTGTTACGCTATCTACTGTATCTACGTCATTTGTTACTTCTATTTTTATTGTTACTTTACCTTCTACAGTTTCTCCCTGTGTTGCCTTTACTACTGGTGTTACTCCTTTTCCGAAATTCTTTATTTTTCCTGTTTTTGCGTCTATTACTACTTCATATCCATCAAGTTCTACTTTTATTTCATTTCCATCATCTGATAATACTGTTCCACCTATATCTTCTATTCTTTTCTTAAAAGTTTCTCTGTTAAATTTTCCATTATCATCAAAACTTGCAACAGCTTCTTCTTCTATTTGTTCTCTTGCTGTCGATTCTTTTGTTCTTTCACTTGCATCTTGTGCCTTTGTCAATATCCCATTATCTCCCGTTAATGTCGCAATGCTTACTGCCGCAAGTATTAGCAAGACTATAATAGTTATAACAAGTGCAATTAGTGTAATACCTTTGCTTCCTTTCAAAATTTTCTTTTGTTTGGTTTTGATTTTGCTCATTTTTGTACCCCTTTCTTTTGTTTTTAGCTTGATTTTGTAAATTTTTCTAATCAATTATGTTATGTTTGTTATACTTATTTACATTCAAATTTTATCATAGATGTTTTTCTTTGTAAATAGCTTTTTTAAATTTTCAATTACATTAAAAAAGTTAAGAAATATTCTTAACTCTTTAACTTTTTTAATATTTATACTTTTTCCCTACTATAAATATCTTTAAATTCATCATTTTCTTTTCCATCAACTAATATTTTAACTTTATTTACTTCTGCTAATTCTGTTAAAGTATTTACTATACTCTTTATCATATTTTCCTTTTCTGTTTTATCTTCTTTTGAATAATTTAAAACTTCAGGTGAAAAATCTAATACCACGCAATCATCTTCTAAATAATTTTTATTTAACTTAGTGTTTTCTGGAATAATACTTTTATTTTTTTCATTTTTAGGACCTTCAATTAATAGGTTAATTAATTTTTCATATGGATTATTAATAATTTCTTTAATGTCAATTAACCTTGCTTCTGGATTTAGTTCATTATTTTCTTTTAAAGGAAAATATAAACTTACAATTGTTTGCCTTTGTTGTTCTTCTGTAATTTCTGCCTGAGGGGTATATTCTTCAATCATTGTTTCCTGATTTTTATTTTTTAAATATTGTATTAATACAAACCCTCCTAATAACACAATAATTAATAATATTAAAAATACCACAATTATCTTTTTATTTTTCATAGCACATCCTCCTTGTTTTCTTTCTTTATTAGCTATCTTATTAATTGTTTGTCCTTTTTAGAACTTTTTTATTTTATTTTTTAGGATTTCCAAAACATGTTCCAAAATATTCTAAAGGTGTTTTTTGACCCCGTCCCAAAAAACACCTAATATTTTCCATTTGACAAAATGCTATTTTCCGTATAAAATTAGAGTAGTTGGATAAATTTTTATTCTATATTTTTATATAGGAAGGAAGTTTTTTTATGGACTTTATGAATAATGATAATACTAAGGATAATGTTTTACATGTGGGTTTGGATGTTGGTTCTACTACTGTAAAGATTATTGTTATGGATGAGTTTAAAAATACTATATATAAAGATTATAAGAGACATTTTTCAGATACTAAAAATACTGTATGTAATGTGCTTGAAAATTTACTTGCTATGTTCCCTTTGAATTCTTTTACGTTGGCTCTTACTGGTTCTGGTGCAATGTCTGCTGCTAAGTTTTTGGGCGTTAATTTTATTCAAGAGGTTGTTTCTTGTAAACGTGCTGTAGAGAAATATATTCCAAAAACTGATGTGGTTATTGAGCTTGGTGGAGAGGATGCTAAAATTATTTATTTTGATCAATCTATTGAACAACGTATGAATGGTACTTGCGCAGGTGGTACTGGTGCTTTTTTGGATCAAATGGCTTCTCTTTTAAATACAGATACTGCTGGTTTAAATGAACTTGCTAAAGGATATTCTACTATTTATCCAATTGCATCTCGTTGCCGGGGTTTTTGCAAAAACTGATATTCAACCTTTGATTAATGAAGGTGCTGCAAAAGAGGATATTGCCGCTTCTATTTTTCAAGCTGTTGTTAACCAAACTATAAGTGGCCTTGCTTGCCGGAAGACCTATTCGTGGAAATGTTGCTTTTTTGGGTGGCCCTTTAAATTATTTATCTGAATTAAGGACAAGGTTTATTGAGACTCTTGGTTTAAAAGATGACGAAATTATTGTACCAGAAGAAGCTCATCTTTTAGTTGCTAAAGGTGCTGCTTTGGATTCTATTAATTCTGATATTATTACCACAAACGAATTAGAGCAAAAGATTGAAAACTTAAAAAATTCTCAAGATAATACTTCTCAGCCATTGGAGCCTTTATTTAAAAACAAAGAAGATTATGAGAAATTTAAGGAAAGACATAGTAAGGATACTGTAGAAAAAGTTCCTTTAGAAGGTTATGAAGGGGATTGTTACCTTGGTATTGATGCTGGTTCTACTACAACAAAATTAGTTTTAATTGATAAAGATGGTAAATTATTATATTCTTTATATGGTGGAAATGAAGGAAATCCACTTAAAAGTGTTATGAACATGTTAAAAGAATTGTATAGCGTATTACCAGAAAAAGCAATTCTAAGATATAGTGGTGTAACTGGTTATGGGGAAAAATTAATTCAAACAGCTTTAAATGTTGATTTAAATGAAATTGAAACTATTGCACATTATACTGCTGCCAAAACTTTCGAACCTGATGTTACAAGTATTGTAGATATTGGTGGGCAAGATATGAAATACATAAGAATGAAAGATGGTTCTATTGATAATATCATGCTAAATGAAGCTTGTTCTTCTGGATGTGGATCTTTTATTGAAACTTTTGCTAAAAGTTTAAATTTAGAAATATCTGAATTTGTAAAAGAAGCAATTAGCAGTAAAAGACCTGTTGATTTAGGCTCTAGATGTACTGTTTTTATGAATTCTAAAATTAAACAAGCACAAAAAGAAGGATATAGTGTAGGAGATATTTCTAGTGGTCTTTCTTATTCTGTTATAAAAAATGCTATTCAAAAAGTTATGAAAGTAAGAGATGTTGAGACACTTGGAAAACACATTGTAGTGCAAGGTGGAACATTTTATAATGATGCTGTTTTACGTGCTTTTGAATTAATTGTTGGTAAAAATGTTGTTAGACCAGACATTGCAGGTTTAATGGGTGCTTATGGTATGGCTCTTTTATCTAAAGAACAATATGAAGCAAACCTTGATATGGAACATAGAAGCACTATATTAAAACCAGATGAAATTGATAAATTAGAAATAAAAGTTACTCATACACGTTGTAATAACTGTGAAAACCACTGTAAATTAACAATAAATAAATTTAGTAATGGTCAAATACATGTATCTGGTAACCGTTGCGAAAAAGGTAGTGGAATTATTACAAAATCAAAAAAATTACCAAACTTAGTTCAATATAAATATGAAAGAATCTTTAATTATAAACCTTTAGATGAACAATTTGCAATAAGAGGAACAATTGGTATTCCTAGAGTACTTAATATGTATGAAGATTATCCATTTTGGTTTACATTCCTTACTACTTTAGGATTTAGAGTTATACTTTCTGAAAAAAGTACTCGAAAAACTTATGAAAAAGGAATGGAATCTATGCCATCTGAATCAGTTTGTTACCCTGCAAAACTTTCTCATGGTCATATTGAAAGCTTATTAGAACAAGGAATTACAACAATTTTTTATCCTTGTATGCCATATTCTAGAAAAGAATATGAAAAAGCAGATAATCATTACAATTGCCCTATTGTTATTTCTTATTCTGAAGTATTAAAAAATAATGTAGAAGGATTGAAAAAAAGTAACATAAAATTTATTAATCCATTTTTACCTTTTGATAAAAAGAACTTAGTTAAGAAAATTATGGAACTTGATGAATTTAAAGAATATAATTTCACTAAATCAGAATTAATGGAAGCTGCCGAAAAAGCAGAACAAGAATATCAAAAATGTAAAAAAGATATTCGTGAAAAAGGATTAGACACTGTAAGATACTTAGAAGAAAATCATTTAAAAGGTATTGTTTTGGCTGGTCGTCCTTATCATGTAGACCCTGAAATTAACCATGGAATTGATACTTTAATTACTTCTTTAGGTTTAGCTGTTTTAACAGAAGATAGTATATCTGATAAGACAGAAGCAAAAAGGCCTATTCGTGTTGTTGACCAATGGGTATTCCATGCAAGACTTTATGCAGCAGCAGACTTCGTTGGAAAACATGATTGCTTAGAATTAGTACAGTTAAATTCATTTGGTTGTGGTGTAGATGCTGTAACAACAGATCAAGTAGAAGAAATTTTATCTAGCTTCGGAAAGATGTACACTTTAATAAAAATTGATGAAGTAAATAACTTAGGAGCTGTTAGAATTCGTATTCGTTCACTTTTGGCTAGTATGAGAAAACGTGAACAAGAAAAGAAAGCTGAAAAGTTAGCTGGTGATTATGGAATTAAAAAGAAAATCTTCACAAAAGAAATGCGAAAAGATTATACAATTTTATTCCCACAAATGGCACCTATTCATTTTGAATTCTTAGAAGCAGCTGTTAGATCTACTGGTTATAAGGTAGAATTACTTAGAAATTGTACTCAAAAGACAGTAGAAACAGGATTAAAATATGTAAATAATGACGCTTGTTATCCATCAATTTTAGTTACTGGACAAATGATTGAAGCACTACAATCTGGAAAATATGATGTTAATAAAACAGCTTTAATTATGTCTCAAACAGGCGGCGGATGTAGAGCAACAAACTACATAGGCTTTATACGTAAGGCTTTAAAAGATGCAGGTTTTCCAAATGTTCCTGTAATTTCCTTAAACTTTGTTGGAATGGAAAAAATGCCAGGCTTTAAATTAACTGTACCTTTAATCGATAAATTAATGAAATGTGTAATTTATGGCGATTTACTACAAAAATTGTTAGCAAAAAACCGTGCTTATGAAGTAAATAAAGGTGAAACTAAAAAATTATTTGACACTTGGATGGAAAAATGCAAAAAATTACTAGAACATTGCACAAATAAACAATTTAAACAAAGTATTTATGATATCGTAAATGACTTTGAAAAAATTGAATTAGATTTATCTAATCCAAAACCAAAAGTTGGAATAGTTGGAGAAGTTTTAATAAAATATCATCCATTTGGCAATAATTTTGTAGCAGACCTTTTAGAAAAGGAAGGGGCTGAAGTTATACTTCCTGACTTTATGGGATTTGTAAAATTTATGGCAACACATCGTATTACTTTTAATAATTTATTAAATACAAATAAAACTTCTAGTAAAATTAGTAAAATAGCTCTTAATTTAATAGATATATACGAAAAAGATTTAAAAATTGCACTTGCTAGTTCTAAGAAGGGATATTTACCTCCTTGTGATATTTGGCATTTAGAAGAAAAAGTAAAAGATATTTTATCAATTGGAAATCAAACTGGTGAAGGATGGTTTTTAACTGCTGAAATGATTGAATATATAGAAAATGATATTCCAAACATTGTATGTGTTCAACCATTTGCTTGCCTTCCAAATCATGTTGTTGGAAAAGGTGTTATTAAAACTATTCGTGAGAAATTCCCAGAGTCTAATATTTCACCTGTTGATTATGATCCTGGTGCAAGTGAATCAAACCAAGCAAATAGGATTAAATTACTTATGACTGTTGCAAAAGACAATTTAGCTGCCAAACAAAATGCAAAAAAAGCATTGGAAAATGAAAACTCAGATCTAAAAGCTGTTAATGAGAAAAGTGATAATAAGCAAGAAGAAGCAGTTTAAATATTTAAAAAGACTAGGAATATCTAAAAATTCCTAGTCTTTTTAATATTATAATGGTATAGTAATTTGTATTGCTCTTGAATCTCCCAATTCTTTATATTGTTCATAATTTGCAATAATATTATCCATATTAAAAGATTCTATATCATTTATTTTAGAATATGGTACATCAAATTTAATTGATACTTGTTTATTTTCTCCTGCACCTATAATAAATTCATCTTGTGATAATTCATGTAGCATTGCTACAAATTTTAAGTCTTTATCATCTTTTAAATAAACATTATCCGCATAATCTTCAGAATTTAGCATAATAGATGTGTCTCTTTTATTTGAAATGTTCATTTTAATAATTGAGTAATCCATATACATATTTACTTGTTCAATTGTAATTGTTACATTTGCCTGCTCTTTTGATTTATTCATCTTAATAGTATCTAAAAAGCTATTAATGTTTAATTTATTTCCAATTATTGAAAAATAATCTTCCACATAATTTTTATTCCCTGTGCTACCAGTTTCTAATAAATTATCTGTTATTTTTACTCTATAAATATTTGAAGTCCAAGCTTGTATGTTATAATCTCTTTTTATAGAAAATACTTTTTCTCCATATTCACTAATAAATGTTTCTAAACTAGGGTATATTACATCTTTACATTCTTGTGTAAGCATATCATATGCTTTTTCAAACTCTTTACTATTACAATATTCTAAGAAATTTTCTATTACACTATGCTCTTTGTTGTAAGTATCTGTATCTTTTCTTTCTCCTGATATAATTTCATAGTCTCTATTATATGTAATAGGTTGATTAACATTATTGTTCATGTTTTCTTCATTTTGTACTTTGGCAAGATGATTTAATAAACGCAGTAAAACAAAGCTAACTATTAAAATAATAATTACACTAAAAATAATTTTTCTATTTTGGTTAAAGATTCTTTTTAATTTATTCATTTTTTTATCCTTTTTTAAATAATTTCAAAAGACATCTCAAAATCAGTTCCCTGATTTAATTTCATTATAATATTCATATCTTTTGTTTCTTCTTCATTATCTTTATTTGTTATTGTAGCTTTACAAATATATGTATTATTTTCACTTGAAAAATTGTTAATTACAATATCATTATATCTATAATATGTATTTTTCATATATTCTTTAAATAATTCTTCATTTTCAAAATTGTTTTCTTTAAATATATTATTTAAGACTTTATATGCTGCTTTATAGTCATAATTGTTTATCATTTGCACAAATTTATCAACATTCATTATTACTTTTTTATTATCATTTGCTTTTGAGTATTCTTCCTTAAATTTATCTGTTGTAATTGTATAAGTGTCTAATTGTACTGTATAATCCATTATTGCTGTTTCCTTAAAGATATATAAATTTCCATGTTGATCTTTACATACATATTCTGTATAATCTTCATATTCATTATATAGATATTGTGCTATATTAATATCTCGAAAATGCTCTTTGTTTTCATTTATATAGTTTGCATATTCATTAATATTTTCAAATCTTTTTTCTCTATATTCTTCGTCTAATAAATTATAAGCTGTTTCAATATTATTTAAAATTTTATATTTATAATCATTAAAATAATTTATTGCTATATCTTCATCTGTAACCCTTATACTCTTTATTTTGTTAAAACTATTTTGCTCTAATTTTTCAACATTTATATCTACTAATTTTTCTTTATTCTCACTATTATATTGATATTTTTTTACATATTCATCTCCGTAAATTTCAAAAGCTGAATTAGCAGAATCAGTAATTATAATAAGGTTGATGTTTTCTTGTGTATTTAGAATATTTAAATCAATTAGATATATATTAACAGATAATGATTTTTCTACTCCATACATATTTTCAATCTCGTATTCACAATTTATATATTTTTCTAATTTTTTTGTTAGATTATCATTTGTTATATTAAATTCTTTTATATAATTTTCACTATACATTTTTATTAAACCAGATACAGTTAAATCAGAATCTTCTTTTTCTAGTTCTGTTGTTGGGTTTAGATTAATCATATTAATATAATTAAAATATTCATCTATTATATTTTTTACAATATAATATCTATTTTTATCTTCTACTTTTTTTACATTTGTATCTGGTATATATTCGTCATCGTGTTGCTCCATATGGTTTCCATATTCATCTATTACTACATTTGTTTTTTCATTTTGCATAGTAATTAGGACACCTATTATTACGATGATGATAATTATTATAACTATAATACAACCTATTATAACTTTTCCCATTTTATCCATCTTAGAAATCTCCTTTTTTATGTTTTTTAATCTGGTGCCCTAAATACATGTGTAAAGTAATTTGGACGATAATTTGAAAATTCTGATCTTATTGCACTTGTTGAACCGCAATTTAATGTTTTTCCTTCTCCTGCATATATTTCAGTATGATGATGAACTCCATCATTTATAACTAAAACATCTCCTGGTAAAAGATCATCTTCTGTATATCCACTTGTAGATGTAGCTATTACTTCAAAATTCATAGGGTTACCAAGTAATGCGCCTGTAGCCCATAAGCAATTTTTACCAGTATATTCAGTAATAACCCATGAAACATAAGCACTACAATCTACATGTCTACTACCTTCTCCTTCTCCCCTTACTGGTAACTTATGCGATCCTATACCTCTATCAGTTGGATACCAATACATATTTTCTCTTAAATATTCATGTAATTCATATGCTAATTCATAGAATTCTCCTCCACCAGCATAATTACTTGGATCTAAGTCTTCTCCTTGAATTGGAGTTGGATATCTACCTTCTGAGAATAATATCCATCTTGCTTCTCCTCTTCTACCTTGGAATTCATTACCTAATTTTTGGAATTGTTCTTTATCTAATTCATAATTACTTGACTTGTATAAGTTTATTATTTTATATACATTACCTTTTTCATATAAAATATCTGTTAAACAATCTATTTGATAAGATTTTAGTTCTACTCCTCTTATCTCTGCAATTTGTTTTACTCTTTCATTCAATTTATTCCAAGCTTTTATAGATATTTTCTCTACAGTTTCAACATCAATTTGAGATTTTCCGTAAATATTGTATTCACTGTCTTTTATGTTGATTCCTTGTTCTTTAAATAAATCTACATTCTGCCATCTATAACCAACATCCATATCATAAGTTCTAACATCTACACCATAAATTTTGTTTCCTATTCCTCTATCTAGTTCATCATGCAAAATGTATTTCGTTTTGTCTGGTGTTACACATGAATAAATATTTGGTGTAGAATTATAATCATATGTTGTATCGCCTTCCATGAATTTTCTTAATTCATTATTCTCCCATGCTCTTGTAAATGCCCATCCTATTGTTCCTTCTGTTTTTTGTTTTACTTTTTCAAATTTATTATCTTCATATTGAGTAAATACTTCTTCTGGCTCTAATACACCATAATTTTCTTTTGTTGCTTTATGTAATAAATATTTTGTTAAATCAACTAATTTAGCTGCTTTAGCATTAGAATTTAATGCTTCAAATAACCAACTTGGTTCAATACGCTTAAATTCATCTGCTTGTTTGTATAATTTTACAAACTTTTCCCCGCCTTCTTCTTTATCAACTATTGTTTTTCCTGAAGAATATTTATTAATTACATTTGTAGAAGAAACTGTTGTTACTGTAGTTGTTGTCACTGTCGCAGTATCTGTATTTTCTGTGGTTTCTTCTGTAGATGAATCTGGACCTGTTTGAGTTGTTGATGCATTATCTTTTTGTGCTACATCAATATCTTTGTATGTTACTTCATTATGAACAGTTATAGCCCAGCTATCAGCATAAGTTAATTCTATATTTTCAGATACTGTTTCTGTTATTTTTTCTGTACTATGTGTATCAGTTGTTGTTGTACTTCTAGGAGTGTTTTGTAATATTCTTTCATTATATGAGATTTGTAAGCTATTAACTGGATTTTGAATTAGTCTACTTTGTAGAAGTTGTTGATATGCTTCATCTGTTAAAGTTGTTGTAACTGTTTCTTCTTTTGTAGTTACTGTCTTAGTTGTTGTTACTTGATCTTGTATTGCTACAATATATTCACTATCTATTGCAAGGTCAGCAAGTCCTAAACAGAAATTAACATCTTTTCCATATACATTCATTATCATTAAGTAATCATATGGCATTGTATATTTTTCCATAACTGTAGCTATATTAACAGAAGATCCTTTACTATATGTAGTTTTTCCATCTGCATATGACCATTTAGCAAAAACAATTTCTCTATTATTATTTATTGTAAATACTTCTAAAACATTTGCATTTTGTTGATTTATATATGCATTAAATACACCTTCTGGAACATAAGTCATTTCTACGACTTTTCCTTTTACTTCTGATAGATTTCCTATGGTTTTGTCTGGAATAACTCTTTTTAATTTTACAGCTGCTTGAAATTTATTTTTTTCATCTACTTGCCTATCTGTTACTGCCATTGCTTTTTTTCTAGCAGATGTAGAATATGTTCCAGATACTATTGTTCCATGAAGTTCATCATATACTCTCTGTCCTGAATCAACTCTTTCTTGTATTTGACTTGCATTATCTCCAGACTGTTCATATACACTATGAAATTGAAGTGCAGCTTCAGAAATACTAGTCGATTTTTTAAAGCTATCTTCTAATAAACTATTAAATCCATTTTCACATTCCCACATAAAGAAGTCTAGTTGCATTTTTAAATCGTCTATTCCTTTTCCTTGGTCAGTAGCAAAATTATATAAATTTCTTTTCCTTGTCCAATATGTCCATCCTGCTAATCCATATCCTCCACCACCTGTTTTATCATGTGCAAATCCATCTGCACCCATTGCTTGGAATTCTTTTGTTTTTTCTTCATCATATTCTTTTAAATTAGAGTGAAGATAATCTCCTTGCACAGCATTTGATCTAAAATTAGATTCTTCATACCAGTTTCCCATTATACCAGCAGTTGCTTCTTCTGAAAAACCTTTTGAAATTAAATATGCCCATATTGCCTCTTCTGGGGTACTTCCTTGAAGTTCGTCTGAATCAGAAGATGAAGATGCTCCATATTCTCTAAGAATTTTACTCTTTATGCTTGCTACAAATGTATTTTGATTATCTTCATCAATATGTATTCCTTCTTGATCGTTTGTTATTAAATATCCAAATTCATCTACATATCCAGAGGTTGTATCAATCCAAAAAGCATTTTCTTGTGTTTTACAATATTCTTCTATTTCATTATTAAATTTATCAATTTTTTCTTGATATTTCTCTCTATTATGTATGGTATAATTTTTTCCCAAAGGAAAAACTTTTTGCACATAAATTGGTTTTCCTGGATATTTTTCTATTAATTTACTTATAAGTTGTCCCATTTCGTCTATTTCATCAGGATTATAAAACCCAAGTAATATGCAAACTCCTGTTGCATTGTTTGGTAATGTATCAATTTCATCAAGCCATTTTTTTGGAGTATATTCATTTTTGGCATAATAGTTACATCCATCTTCTAATAGTCCTGAATTGTGTAAACGTACTAAGAAGGAATCACCAAGCATTATGACTCCTTCCATAGAATTTAATAAATTTGTAGTTTCTTCAGGTTCGTATAAAATATCTACTCCATTTAAATTTGGTAATTTAGAATTTGGTAATCCTTCTCCTAAGTTTGGAAGTTGAGTAACAAGTTCTGCTTTAATGTATTGTTTTAAAATATCAGGATCAGTTATTTTTCTTTCAACATAATCATCACTTGCTTTTATAACTTTTTCTAATTTCTTATCAATGTCATCAACAAATGCTAATGAATATCCATTTTGAGGTGTTCCGTTTATTGTAACAAGTTCAGATATATCACTTATATTTAATATTGAATTAATACTATATTTTCCATATGCAGTTAGTTTTTCAGCATCATCTGCATCTAAAAACCAACTTATTGCTGCTAAAAGTAACAATACAAAAACACTTACTAATATTACTATAAAAACTATTTTACTAAATATTATTTTTACTACTGATTTTAACATTTGCATAGCACCGTTTTTAACTGTTTTTACACTTTTTTTTGAACTTGATTTCCCCATATCTTTTGCTTTTTGCTTTGTAATTTCTCCTAACTTGCTCTCATTATCTTCCAATTTTCTCACCTCTTTTTCTATGTATTAAACTGTATATTTTATTTTCTTCCAAAAGCTTGATCTAATAAATCCATTATTCTATCTCTTTTAGCCGCATCACCACCAACCATACTATCTACTTCATTACTTAAGTCTATTCTCTTGTTTGTATCCCTTAAATCGTCCATTGAAACATTTTCTTTAAATTTCATTAAACTTGCTGCATTTCTTGATGTTAAATTTGGGTTTTTCAACATCAATTTTGATGCTGTATTTAATTCTTTTTGATCTGTAATTCCTAGTTTTCTTAATTCCATTTGCATTTTTTTAACTTGTTTCCAATTACCTTCAAATTCTTTCTTTAGATTTTTTTCAACTTCTTTGCTTTTATTCCATTCTTTATCAGCTTTAACATCTTCATATTTATCGCCATAATATCCTTCTTGGAAAGCATCTTTTACATTTCCTACTCCATTCTTAGCACCTGTTAGTAATCCTTCTGCTGCTCCATATACACCTTTTCCTACAGCATATCCTCCTGCAATACCTGTTAATCCGTATTTAGCAACATCTGAATATTCATCTCCTGCAAGACCTGCTGCAACACCTATTGTTCCTAATGTTCCTGCTCCTAGTCCAGCTAATGCTAATTTAGTTGCTGTTTTTGCTCCTTTTGGTATATACTTTTTACCTAGATTTACTCCTCCTCTAGCAATTCCTGTTATAGTTCTTACTCCACGAGTATTTGCAATTCTCCTTGCGCCATTGGCAACTGGAGCAACGAAGCTTCTAGTATTATTTCTAACCCTACCTATAGATCTACCTATTGATCTTCTTCTAGGTAACCTTCTAACTCTTTGTCTTGCTGAACCTCCAGATCCTGAACCTCCGGATCCTGAACCTGTTAATCCATCATTAAAGCCTTGTAGATTTTTTAAATCTTTTCCTCTTCTTCCACTATCTGCAAAATTTATGTTAGAATTATTACTATTAGATCCACCTGAATTACTATTATTTCCTCCTCCACCTTTTGGATGAGGAAGTCTCTGTAATCCTGAAAGTAAAGTGCTAAATACTGCTCCACCTGCAAATCCACTTGTATAACTACTTCCAATAGGTGCCTTATCAAATCCGAAAAATTTTCTAATAATTTTTATAGATTGTGATAAAAATCCTAATATAATTAAAGAATAAAGTACATTTGTTTTAAATAAATCCATTGCACTTACAGCTAGTATTGTAAATAATAATAGATGTAATGGTTGTAATAATAAGTTAAATATATATTCTTTTAACCACATATTAAAACCTTGTGCTTGTCCATCTCCTACTTTATCAATTGGATATGTAATTGCAACTAATGGACCTATTAATGTCAGAAACGCCATATAAACAACCCTTTTGAAATATTGCCATGTAAACATGATTGTATAAATTACAAAAAGTGTGTATAATATTGTATATGCCATTTCTTGTAAAGTGTCTTCTGGGAAACTTATTGCTAATCTAATAGAAGTTGCTAATGTTTGTGCTGTAATAGATCCTTGTTCTTCTTTTGCCTGTTCAACTACTTCACTTTCGTTTTCTTGATCATTGTTTTCTTGCGCTTCTGCATTTACACTGCTTTGCGTACCATTTAAAGCACTTACATAAGATCCATATAACATATCTGTTAAAGATTCTGTTAAGTATAATGCAAATGCCATAATATAATGCATTATAAATAACATACATATTGCCATTAACCAATCTTTTAACATTGTTTTATATTTAGCTTGTTCTGTAGTAGATGATAGAATAATTCTAATTGCTATATATACTAATATAGTTAACATTACAACAAGCGCTAAATCTCTTAGTGTATTATACCATTTTGATATTGTTCCTTGCATTTGCATTGCTACATTTCCAATTGCTTTTGTGGAATTTGTTTTTCCAAAATTTGTATTAATGTTTAAATTAATACCACAATCTAATGCATTATTATAATAATCTAACCATTCTATTTTACTACTTTGTTCTTGAATTTGTGCATCTATGTTCCTAACCCATCTTTCTTGATCTGTAAGACTTCCCCCTGTATTTTCCCCATTTCCATATTGTTTTTTGTTTGGATCTTGTCCATCACTTAGTATAAGATCATATTCGCTATTATTATTTATTTCTTGCATTTTTGCTAAAAATACACTTTTTATGTAATCAAAATTTGCATCTGTTTCTTCATTATTGTCATTTAAAAAATTTGCTATGTCTAATTGCTTTTCTGCATTTTCTCCATTTTGAATAACATCTGGATTATTTACAGAAGGATTTATAAAATTAACATCAAATGCTGGTATTTTGTTTGCAAAAATATTTTCAACGCTATAATATATAGATGGAAATACTATATCTTTACTGTAATATGTTTTTATTTCATCAGTATCAACTTCTCCATCGCCATCTAAATCTGCTGTTGTATCACCCGAATAATTAGCTCCCCATGCATCAAGCCAAGCAATACCATTTCCAAGTATAGGTATGCTATAGGCAAAATCATCTAATCCACTTCCAAAATATTCTCCATTTTGCAATTCATCTAATGTTGTCTTAAACACTGCCTTAGGAGCTCCATCAATAAATGTAGGTTGAAGAAAATTAAAAACCGCATCTCCCAAACCACACACTAAAGCCTGAATAGGAGAGAATAATGGTCCTACCCAATCAACATCATCTGCACGAGACTCTACAGGAAATATGAAGTTAAGCATTATTGTAACTATAATTAGTACTATTAGCATCTTCTGTATAAAGCTATTTTTATTCATATTCATAATTATTCTCCTCTTTTACCTTTCTCATTTCTACTAATTTATTTAAGTTTGTTTCTACAAATTCAAATTCTTTTTGCGTTGGTGTTATCTGTATAATAGCAGAATCTGCTCCTACTTTTAATAATCCTTCTCCTTTTAAGCAAGTAATTAAAAAGTTTGACTCTCCTTCACTTAATTTAAATACTTCTTTTAAATATTCAATTTCTGATTTATCTTGTGCTAAAAATAATTTTGTATCAGATGATGTTAAAACTGCTTGCGCTTCTGGCTTTTCATAAAAGTCTTGAAATCTCTGCGAAATAATTGCAAGAGATACATTTCTTTTTCTAGCACGCCTTGCCATTGTATTTAAAAAATCTACTGCTTCTGGGTAAGGTAAAAGCATCCAAGCTTCATCAACTAAAACTCTTTTCTTTCTAGCCTTTTTTCTATCTTCACTATTTTTCTTAACATATTTTTCCCAAATCCATGAAAGTAATATTTGTTGAGCAAGTGGTCTTGCAAATCTTTCCTCTAATTGTGAAATATCTAAATTAATAAATGGTGCTCCATCTAATAATTCAAATGTAGATTGCCCGTCAAAATACGCCATTTGTCCATCATATTCTCTTATATATTGTTTCATAACTTTTAACAAATAACTATAATGGAAATTATAATCTGTATTATTGTTTTCTTTGGCCTTTCTTTGAATTCTTTTATACCAAGAACCAATTGTTGGCATTTTTTTCTTTTCTCTATATAGTCTTTCTTGTGAATTAAATTTACCACTTTCTTCATACAAACTATTAGGATTACTAGTTATATTAATTGCAGCATATTCTTCTGAAACAGCTTCTGCAATAATTTGTTTTGTAAGTTCATTTACATCTGTACTTCTTGTACTACCTCTTGCCATTGTAATTAAAGCTTGTGTAACGTCTTCTACTTTATTTTCAACATTTACTACTATTCTTTCTTTTCCTGTAATTTCATCTTTTACAATTTCAGGTTCAATATCAAAAAGGTTAATAATAGTTTGAGAATTTGGACTTAATACTACATTAATTCCTCCCAAACTTTCTGCTACAATTGAATATTCTCCTTCTGCATCTAAAGCTAAACTTTCAATTCCCATTAATACAGAAGATCTAGAAATCAATGTTTTCATTGTAACAGATTTACCAGCACCTGATTTAGCAAATATAACCATATTGTAATTTGTAAGTGATGAATGGAAATTGTCAAAAAGAATTGGCGTTCCTGTTTGTCTATTAAATCCTAATGGAACTCCTGTAGGATGTCCTACATCAGAGGTTGTAAATGGAAATACTGTTGCCATTGAACCCCTATCAAAAGTATGTATTTTCTTAACTTTGTCATTCATTAATGGTAAATTGGATTGAAATGCTTCTTCTTGTAATGCCCATGCACTTTTAATATCTAATAGACTTTTTGACATTTCTGTAGCAAGTAATTTTGTTAATTTATCCAAATCTGCCATATTATATGCAAATAATGTTGATACAATAGAAGCTTCAAATAATTTATTAAATCCTGCTGCTATCTCATCTCTTAATTGTTCTGCTTCTACTCTTTTTTGTGCTAGCAAACTTTCTCTATTAATATTTCCTTTATCCGCTTCTACAATCCTTTCTGTTTCTAGTTCATTAATAACTCTATTTAATTCATTTTGTGATCTAGATTCTGGAATAGGATTTATATAAACAGATGTGTTGATATCTCCAAACATATACATATCTCTAAGTAATTCTGGGAATGTACACATTCTAGGTAAGGTAGAAATTAAAAAACTTCTTGCATATCTTTTTATACTAGATATAATTTCTAAGTGATCTAAACTAGATGCATCAATTCCAGATGGTGCTATTAATTCTTTAATTGTAGTCTTTTCTAAAAGACCTGTTTTAATTTGCTTTTTTCCTTGTTCTTGTTGATTTTTTTGTTCCTTTTTCTTCTTTAGCATCTACCTTTACCTCCTTTTTTGTATTTTCTTTTCCTTCTAAATCTTTTAATACATCTTCTGCAACTTCAGTTCCTATGTAATCTTTATTTTCTTCTACAATTATTTTTGCCATTTCATTTATTAATTCATCCATTTTATTTTCTTTTTCAATGGCTTCTTGTTCTTTTCTTGATCTAACACGCTCAACTTTTTCTACTACTTTCTTAACTGCTTTTTCTTCTATCATTTTATCTAATTCTTCAATTTTTTTATCAAATATATCTTCTGAAGTTGAATATAATTTATCATATTGTGCTGAAATTGCTTTATCAATTCCGAAGTCTTCTGCTTGATCTCTGTTATATGCCATATAAAGTAATTCTATTAATTCTCTCGTATTTAATATTTTACCATTTACACCACAAGCTCCTAAAGTTCTAATAATTGCTTGTGACCTTGTATATAATTCTGAAAAGGCTATATTTCTTACTTCATATTGATCAAATTCATTTGACCCTAAGTCTGATGGATAATATGGTATTACAATATAATATTTTTTACTTAATATATTTTTATTTAAGCTCATTTTTTCTGTATCTGCTATTATATCTTTTCCATATTCATATAAATTTGTTTGTTTTGTTATTTCATAAAGCATTTTTTGTTTGTCCTGATTAGTATATCTTCTTGATTGCATCATTTCGTTATATTGTTGTTTTTTCATATTTAAATCTGCTTCTATTTGAAATACTCTTTCTTTATAAGCATTAATACTACTTCCTAAATCTATTGTCCTAGTTTGAACATATAACTGTATAGGATGTCTTAAAGTATTTAAAAATTGTAAAAATCCTTCTTCTACTGCTGTTTTTTCTACGCCAGACATTAAATCATAATTTACACCTTGACATTCTACTACCATTATATATTTAAAATTTTCTTTTTGAATAATCATATTATCTTCAACTTTTTCAAATTCCATAAAGTTAAAAATGTTTTGTTGTTTTGTCTCATTTGACTCAATTTCTTTTTTACCTTTAGGATTAGATGCTTTAATTTCTTGTATTTTTGGATTTTGATTTCTCCTTTTTATTAATAGTGTAATATAAATTATAACTAAAATTATTAAAATTGCTATAAATATAAATAACAATGTTGTTAAAATAGAACCTGTTTCTTGATAATTGTTGTTCCCCATCTATTTTTCCTCCTTTTCTTTTGTATATATAGAATAAATTTTATTTTTTTTGCTTTTAAATTTTATATATCTTTTTATAACTTCATCTATGTTTTCTCCGCTTATATCATTTAAGGCTCTTATTTTTGGAATTTTAAAAGTTGCAATTGAAAATCCAATTGCTCCCAAACCAACAATAAACAACAAACCGATTGTTCCCATTCCTATAGCATCAAAAATAAAATATATTATCCCTCCAATGATGGCTCCTATAAAAGTATAAATCAATGCTTTGGTAGAAAAAATATATAAAATTCTTCCTTCTCCTTTTACGTTTCTAGGTATATTATATGTTGCCATGGCGACCTCCTTTTTCTTTATGTATATTATACCAATTTTTTTGTTATTTGTAGCGTTTTTTTGTCGATTTAATCAAAATGTAATGATAATGTAATATGCATGTAATATACTATATACTATTAAATATTTGAACTACTATCTTCCAAATTCCAAAAGCTCCAAATAATACTGCACAACCAATAAAGTAAACTACTAAATGCTCTTTTGTTTTGGCTTTGTCTTCAACAGAGGAATACATATACTGCATTCCTAGTACTATTCCTACAATGACAGCTATTACTGTACCTATTGAAAGAAATGCTATATATATAATATCGGAAAAAGTTTTCATATCTCCTATTGCAATTGTTTGATCTTTTTTTAAAAAATTATCTGCGTTATCCATAATATTCCCAATTGGATCTGCTGCATATACTACTGATGTTGATATACTTAAAGTCATTACAATTAATATTAAAGTTATAATTAATTTCATCTTTTTCATTGTCTTCACTCTCCTTTTATTTCTCCTATTTATATTATACCTTATTTTATGCTTTTTTTCAACATTTTTCTTAATTCTTATAACATAAAAAATGCATCTCAAATGTATAGAATTTTATCTATCATTTGAAATGCATTTTTATTTGCTTTTATTATTTTATTATTTATGATATTGCGCTTGCACCTAAGTTTTGTGCAAATCCAAAGATGATACCTGCGATTGCAGATGCTGCAAATACTAATCCTGCACCAATAACATATGGTAATAATGTTTTTTTGTATTCTGCTTTTTCTTCTGCACTTCCCATCATGTATTTTAAACCTAAAACTACTAGCACAATAACAGATGCAATAGATCCAACTGTACTAACAATTGTTATAATTTGATTACCAACATTTTGAATTCCTGTTGTTCCTGATACTTCCATTCCGTTAAAACTACTTGGATTAGGTGCTGCTGTTGCTAATACTACATTAGATACTATTGTTAATGTCATCATAACTAACATAAAAATACTCATAATTTTTTGCACTTTTTTCATGTTTTTTCCTCCTTTTATTATTTTATATAAATATTAAAAACTTAATAACTATTTTTATTATAACATATTTAATATATTTTTTCAACTAGATTTAAGATTTATAACAATATTATATACAATACCTGCTATTATAGAAGCTGAAAACACTAGTACAGCACCTATAAAATAAGGCATTAATGAACTTTTATATTTTGCTTTTTCTTCTATACTTCCAGTCATATATTTTAAACCTATAACAACTAATACTACGACTGATACAATAGAACCTACTGTACTTATTACTGTAATAATAGTATTTCCTAGATTATTAATATCACTATTAGAAATAGGTGTACCTGTTAATTCTCCAACACTAAATCCATAAGTTATTTTACTAATTAATATAGCAAAAACAATTATTACTATCATAAATATTGTTTTTTTTATTTTTAATTTCAATTTATACCTCCATTTATGTCTATGACATAATTCCTTCAATAATAGCCAAAATATTTACTACTGAAAATACTAAAACTGCCCCAATTATATATGGAAACATTGTTTCTTTATATTGGGCTTTTTCTTCAACACTCCCAATCATATATTTTATTCCCATAACAACTAGAACTATAACAGATGATATACTTCCTACTAATTGCATTACTCCTATAATTGTATTTCCTATATCTTTTAATTTTTCTCCGCCTGTAACTGTTACAGAATAATTATTGGGTTCAACTCTTGCATAAGATATGCATAGATTGCTTAATACAATTAAAATTAATACAATTAAGATAATTATAAATTTTACTTTTTTCTTATTCATTTTTATTCCTTTTTTATTTTTTTATATTATATATCATTTTTTTATTTTTTTCAACATTTTACAAGCATTTAATATTCTTATATACTAAAAAATTGTAGTATGCCACACATATAGTGTACTACAATTTCATCTTGTATTATATTTTTGGCGTAGGTGAGAGGGTTCGAACCTCCGCGCCGATTGCTCGACCTAGCAGTTTAGCAAACTGCCCCCTTCACCACTTGGGTACACCTACATTACATCTAACTTTTATTTTGGCGGAGAGGGTGGGATTCGAACCCACGGTACGCTACAAACGCACGCCAATTTTCAAGACTGGTGCCATAAACCAACTCGACCACCTCTCCACATGCCTTGACAAATGTCAGTGACAGTATTTATATTAGCATTTTTATAGACATTTGTCAATACTTTTATTTTGTTTTTATTTGGTATTTTGTAAAAAGAATTTATATTGCATATTATTTTTTAATTTATATAATTCCTTTTGGCTTTCATTCATCTGACTAAGCGCATATTTATTTCCTTTTGAATTTAAAAACAAATTTTTATTTACTGCTGGAAGTTGTTCTATTGTAGTATATAGCCATTTGTAGTAATTTTGTAGTTTTATGTCCATTTGATTTGTAATATATGTTAGTAATAAATCACAACTTAAGTAATCTGGTACTTCAGAATAGTCTATTTCATAATTTGATAAAATTAAAGCTTGTGTATTATATTTTCTGTATGTATTTTCTAATTCATATTCAGTATTAAAGTAATTTAAATATTCCATACAGTCTTTGCCTTCTTTTGTATATAAATATGGCAAATGATCTCCTAAGAAAATTAATATTGTAGGCTCTTTATATTGTTTTATATATTCATATAATCTGTTTAATTGTTTATCTGCATCATAAACACCTTGTGCATAGGCTAATAATGTATCTTGAATATCTTTGTCTAAACTAGTATTTTTTATTTTTATATCATATTCATCATATTTTTCAATTGTAAATGGCATATGATTTTGAATTGTTTCTGCTAAATAAAATAATTTATTTTCTTCTTCTTTATTTTCTAATTCTTCTATTATTTCAGTTGTTACAAAAGAGTCTGAAATAAAGTTTCCTTTTATACTTTTTTGTGTTTCTTCAAACTCTTTATATTCATTGAATCCTAATTTTAAAAAAGCATTTTTTGAATTATAATAGTCTCTTCCAAAAGCGATTTTAGATTTATAACCATTTTTATTTAATTCCTTTACAATAGATGGTGCTTTTTCTATATTTTTTCTTTTATAAAGTGACATGATTGGTATGTATCCATTTGGAAAATAATTCATGCTTGCTCCTGTTAATAGTTCAAATGAAACATTTTCTGACATTCCACCATATGAGCATGACAGTAAATCTATAATTTTTCCGTGATTTTTTAGATTTTCTAAATTACTTGTTACACTAGGTTCAAATTCTACTTCTTTTCCTAATTGTTCTATATCCCAAAAAGCTTCTGAAAATACTAATATTATATTGGGTTGTCCCCATTTTTTAGACCTTTCTTCTACTTTTTCTAGATTTTTTGCTAATTCTTTTTCATTATAATTTTCTGGTTCACAAAAATTATTATTTAATAAATCTCCCCACATTCCAGAAAGTAAAGTATAGTTTTGATAGTAAGAAAGAGTAGTAGTATATGAATCATAATCTTTATATTTATCTGATTCAAAAACTGTTTTTAAATAAATATTTTTAGTGTACTCATTTGGATAAAATAATATAAATAATATTATTATGCTAAAAAAAACTATTATTATTCTTGCTTTTTTATTATTTAATATTTTTTCATTTTCTTTTGCATATTTTATTAAAATAACAAAAATTATTGCTAATATAATAAAACTAATTATATATGGTAAAAATCTTTTAACAATTGTAGAAAAGGTTAATCCTGCAATTTCGCTGGCATTTTGTAAAAAATTTATATCTGTAAAAGTTATTGGTTCTCCACAATATAAAATTTTAATTTGATTTATTAATAATAATATATAACTAATTACACAAATTATTTTTATTGTTGTAGAATTCTTTTTAAATATGCTTATTAAAATTCCGTATATGATATATATTAAAAAAATTGAAAAGATTAAACTATTTGTTGTTAATCCTAAATATCCATTATTTAATTTAAATAATATTTCTATAACAATTGCTATCCACATTGGTAGTAAATAAATAAAAATTTCTTGCATAATATTTTGCTTTTCTTCTTTTTCCATTTTTTCTCCTATTTTTGCATATATACATCAAATTCTTCTATTTCACCTATTTTTTCCATATTATTTTTAATATATTCACGTACAAGTGTTGATTCTTGCCAAATCATATCATATTCCGAACTTTCTATTAAAATTTCTGTATTATGAAGATTTTTTATTTTATTTAATAACCCTTCTTCTCCTTCTTTCCCAAAGTTGCCTTTTAATGGTAAATCTAAAATACCATTATTTTTATTTAATAATATAGAATAATAAGTTGCCTTTGGCGATAAAATAATTTCTTCTTTTTTATTATTTTCAATATATTCTAATACATTGTCTATATTTCTTTTATTTTCTTCTGATATAATTCCACCAAAAAATGGTTGAAATTGCTTACTAGATGATTGTTCATTTTTTGTTGTTAATATCCATCCTATAAAATTATATGTTGAAAATATTATCATACATATTATTAAAATATAAAAATTTATTTCTATTATTTTTCTGTCTGTATTTTTGAATTTAAATTCTTTTAGCATTATTGATATTAAATAAATAAATGTAATAGTTGGTATATAAGTGCTTAATAAAAAATGAGTTTCGTTTAAAATAGGTAATCCTATTAGTGTAAGTGGTATTGAAAAACTTTCTAATATTAAAATTTTTCTATTTTGATTTATGTCTATTTTTTTATTTTTTATTAAAGTAATTGATATATACATATTTATAATAATAAAAAATAAAATTATTATTATATTACTAATATCTATATAAATATTTTCATTTGCAAATTCTTTAATTCCTAGAATTGCAAAGCTAAAAAAGTCTCCTAAAATATTTTTTTGATAAAAATAAAGTAACATAAGTATAACAAAAAAAGTTGCTATTGCTATTTGTATAGTAATTTTTTTTATTTTTTCTTTTATTGTTCCTTTATCTAATATGGTACAAACAAGTAACCCTATTGCATATAAAACTCCAATATTTTGCTTTGTGGCAAATATCAAAAATAATATAATTCCTTGTATAATTGAATTATATCTGTATTTTTTTATATATGTATATATTCCTATTAAACAAAATAATAAAGCCATTGTATTGTAATTTGCTTGCGTAGTTAACAGATAATATTTTTTTATAACTATTAAGAATAATGTAATTATAATTGCTATTTTTTTGTCTATTTTTAATTCTTTTAATAATAAATACGTAACAAAATATAATGATACCATTATTATTATATGATATATCCTAAATGTTAAAAAGTTTGCGCCTAAAAAGTTACATAAAAACAAACCTGTGTAAAAAAATAGAGGTGTTACTATAATGTTTACATCTTTATATATTTCAAAACCATTATATAATTTATAAAGATTAGAAAAATTCCATAATTCATCTGAATTAATAATTATTACATTTAATACAATCCCATAGATTGATAAGAAAAATACCAAAATTGCAAATATATTATCATGTTTTTTTACAAAATTTTTTGCTTTATATATTGCTTCTTTCATACTACTTTTACACCTTTATTTTTTAATTTCATCTGTTTCGATTGCTTTTTTTATTGCTTTTTCTTCTTCTTCTGTAATTGTATAAGTAGATTTTCCATTTTTTACTGGTTTAGCATAAATGTTAGACATTTCTCTTGAATAAATTCCATTTAATACTACTCCATCATTGTTTTCATCTAATAGTGCAAGTGTAAAACTTAAATCACTTCCTGTGTCTTTAAATGCACTATATCTGTACATTCCAACTTTTTGTATGCATTTCGTTAAATCTTGTTTAATAGTATTTATTTGTCCAGAAATTTCTGCATTATGGTTTTCTACTTTTTCTACTTTGTACATGTAATTTTGTAAATCTTCTTCTATGTTTTTCCCATTTCCGATTTTTTTCATAAAATTTTTATATCTTTTATTTAAAATAGAAACTCGAATCATTACAATTATAAAGGCTAATAATAAAATTACCATAATAATAGCCATTGCTAATATAAATTCGTCACTTTTTAGCATTTCTATTATATTTTCCATTTTTCAAAACCTCTCTTTTTTTACTTAATTAAACTTAAAATTCTTTCTAAATCATCATTTGAAGTATATTCTATAATAATTTTTCCTCTTCTTTTTCCTGCATCTAATCTTACTTTTGTACCAAAAAAGCTTCCAAAATTGTCTTCTATACTTTTATATAATATATGGTTTCTTTGCTGTTCTTCTCTTGTTTCTTTTATTTTTGCCTTTTTTTCTACTTGCCTAACTGTTGCTCCTCTTTCTAGCATTTGTATTGCTGTTTGATATTGTTTGTCAGGATCAGTTATAGCAAGTAAGGCTTTGCATAGCCCTTCTGATAATTTACCCTCTTTTGCCATTTCTAATACACGTGGCTCTAAATTTAATACTCTTATCCAGTTAGCTACTGTACTTCTTCCTTTTCCTAATTTTTTTGCTACATCTTCTTGTGATAGTCCATATGTATCTATTAAAGTTTTAATTCCTAATGCTTTTTCATATGGATTTAAATCTTCTCTTTGCATATTTTCTATTAAAGATATTTCTGAGTTTATTCTTTCATTGTCTTCTCTAATTATTGCAGGAATTTCTTTTAATCCTGCTATTTTAGATGCTCTCCATCTTCTTTCTCCAGCTACAATGCTATAGTAATTTTCTTTTTTTGTTACTATAATTGGTTGGATTAATCCATATTCTTTTATTGATTGTGCTAGTTCTTCTAATGATTCTTGATCAAATTTTTTTCTTGGTTGTTCTCTGTTTGGTTCTACCTCGTTTATTTTTAAATTTTTTAATATATCATTTTCTTGCATTTTTTCTTCTTCAGGTGTTGGTCCAAATAATGCATCTAATCCTTTTCCTAGTCCTGTCATTTTTGCCATATTCTATTCCTCCTTTATTTTTATAACATGTGCCTTGCCTTTTTTTCTTCTTCGTTTATTTTTAGAAATTCTTTTGCAAATTTCATGTAACTTTTTGCACCTTTTGATTTAATATCATATTCTGTTATTGGCATTCCATAGCTTGGTGCTTCACTTAGCCTTACATTCCTTGGTATTACTGTTTTATACACTTTATTATTAAAGTATTTTTTTACTTCTTTTACTACTTGGTTAGAAAGGTTTGTCCTAATATCATACATTGTAAGTAATGCGCCTTCTATTTGAATGTCTTTGTTTAGGTGTTTTTTTACTAGATTAATTGTGTTTAAAAGTTGTCCTAATCCTTCTAAAGCAAAATATTCACATTGTACAGGTATTAAAACACTATTTGATGCCGTAAATGCATTTAATGTTATTAGTCCTAAAGATGGTGGACAGTCAATTAAAATATAATCATATTCGTCTATTACTTCTCCTAGTTTTTCTTTTAAACGTTGTTCTCTTGACATCATTGATACAAGTTCAACTTCTGCTCCTGCTAAATTAATATTTGATGGGCATATTTGTAAATTTTTTATTCTTGTTTCTTGAATTGTTTCTTTCATTGTTGTTTCATTTACTAAGATATCATATGTAGAAAATTCATTTTCTTTTTCTAGTCCTAATCCACTTGTTGCATTTCCTTGAGGGTCTGCATCAATTAATAAAACTTTTTTTCCTTTTTTTGCAAGTATAGTGCTTAAATTTACTGCTGTTGTAGTTTTCCCTACTCCACCTTTTTGATTTGCTACTGATATAACTTTACTCAATTTTATTGCCTCCATTTTTGGTTTATTTTTACTTATTAGTTTTTATTTTTTTACATTATTATCATATAAAAATACAAGAAAAAAGTCAATAAATTTTTAAAAATTTATTGACTTTTTGTTATTGTTCCATATTTAATTATTTTTTATATAAAATATCAATTTTACTTTAGTGGCTCCTTTGCTGGCATTCCAGGTTTTCTAGGATATTTATTAGGTGTTATTTTTTCTTTTTTTATTAAAATAATATTTCTTGTTATATCACTTTGAGGTAAATAAAATTTCTCTATATTTTCTATAGTACCTCCAAGTATTGATATAGCCTTTTGGCTCTGCTTTATTTCTTCTTGTATTTCAGAACCTTTCATACAAATGCAATATCCTCTTATTTTTACTAATGGTATTAGATATTCTGATAATGTAGATAAATTAGCTACTGCCCTTGATGTTGCATAATCAAATTTTTCTCTTTGTTCTTTATTTCTTGCATATTCTTCTACTCTGAAATGTCTTGCTGTTATTTTTGAAAGGTTTAATTTATTAATTGTTTCTTGTAAAAAGTTTATTCTTTTTTGTAATGAATCTAACAATACAACTTCTAAATCATTTCTTATAATTTTTAAAGGAATTCCTGGAAAACCCGCACCTGTCCCAACATCTATTAATTTTGCATCTTTATCTATGTATTTTGCAATAGTAATTGAGTCTATAAAATGCTTTAAAATTATTTCATCTGGATCTGTGATTGCTGTTAGGTTTATTTTTTCATTCCATTCTAACAATAAATTCATATAAATATAAAATTGTTCAATTTGTTTTTCATTCAACATTATATTTATTTGCTTTGCTAATTTTTCTATTTTTTTTGCAAATTCTTCTTTTAACATATTTTTCTCCTATTTTTTATTTTTCTTTTTGTAAATGTACTAAAAGAACTGATATATCAGCAGGTGAAACTCCTGATATTCTTGATGCTTGTCCAATAGAGCGAGGTCTAAATTTATTTAGTTTTTGCCTTGATTCTAGACTAATTCCTTTTAATTCTTCATAGTCTATATTTTCTGGTAAAAGCTTTGATTCTAATTTTTTAAATTTTTCTACTTGCTCTTCTTGCATATTTATATATCCTTCATATTTTATTTGAATTTCAACTTCTTCTTTTTCTTGTCTTGTTAAGTTTGGTCTATTTTCATCAATTGCTGCTAATTTGTTATAGTCTAATTCTGTTCTTTTCAATAATTCAGACATTTTTGTTCCTGTCAACAATGCACTTGTCCCGTTTTCTTCTAGCAATTTATTAACAGTTTCTGTTGGTTTTACAACAGTATTTTTTAATCTTTTTATTTCTTTTTGTATGTTTTCTACTTTTGTTTTAAATTTTTCATATCTCTCATCTGAAATTAATCCTATTTCATGTCCTATTTTGGTTAATCTAATATCAGCATTGTCTTGTCTTAGTAATAGCCTGTACTCTGCCCTAGAAGTCATCATTCTATATGGCTCGTTTGTTCCTTTAGTAACAATATCGTCAATTAAAACACCAATATATCCTTGGGTTCTATCTAATATTAATGGTTCTTTTCCTTTTATTTTTTGTGCAGCATTTATTCCTGCAATTAATCCTTGGCTTGCTGCTTCTTCATATCCAGATGTACCATTTATTTGCCCTGCCATAAATAAACCTTCTATTCCTTTGTATTCTAAAGAAAGTTTTAGGTTAGATGGGTCTATACAGTCATATTCTATTGCATATGCAGGTCTTGTAAATTCTGCTTTTTCTAGTCCTGGAATTGTATGATATAAAGCAATTTGTACTTCTTCTGGTAAAGATGAGCTCATTCCTTGTATATACATTTCTTCTGTATCTAACCCGATTGGCTCTACAAAAGCTTGATGTCTAGGTTTGTCACTAAATCTAACTACTTTGTCTTCTATTGAAGGACAATACCTTGGACCTGTTCCCTCTATTTTTCCTGCATATAAAGGTGACCTGTGTAAATTTTGTCGAATTATGTCGTGAGTTTTTTCGTTTGTATATGTTAAATAACAATCTACTTGTTCAAATTCTTTTGGTTCATTTTCAAATGAAAATGCTTCTATTCCTTGATCTCCTTTTTGTACTTCCATTTTAGAAAAATCTATACTTCTTCTATTTATTCTAGCAGGTGTGCCTGTTTTAAATCTTACTAATTCTATTCCTAGATTTTTTAAACAGTCTGATAATTTATTTGCTGCAGCTACACCATCTGGTCCACTTTCTTTTGAAAATTCTCCCATATATATTTTTCCTTTTAAATAAGTGCCAGTAGCTAAAATGATAGTTTTTACCTTATAAATTGCTCCTACGTCTGTTTCTATTGCTGATACTTTTCCGTTTTCTACTTTAATGTCGACTATTTCTGCTTGTTTTACTTCTAAATTTTCTTGTTTTTCTAGTGTATGCTTCATTTCTGCTTGGTATCTTTTTCTGTCTGCTTGTGCTCTTAAAGAATGTACTGCTGGTCCTTTTGATGTGTTTAACATTTTTATTTGGATCATTGTTTTATCAATATTTTTACCCATTTCCCCACCGAAGCGCGTCTATTTCTCTTACTAAATGCCCTTTTGAACTTCCTCCTATGTGTGGATTGCATGGCATATTAGCAATTGCTTCTAGGCTAATTGAAAAAATTAATGTTTTCATCCCAAGCCTTGCAGACGCAAGTGCTGCTTCACATCCAGCGTGTCCTGCTCCTACTACTGCTACGTCATATTCCCCTGCTAAATAACTCATTTTTTCCTCCTTTTTATTGTTCCACACCAAATGTTCCACATTCCTTGTGAAACAGAAATCAGTGTTTTTTAGTACCATTGGCAAATTTTAACTTATATGTTATTCTTGTGTTGCTCATTGCTTTTTTTGCTTTTCTTGTAATATCAGTTGTTTCCACTTTTTGTTTTATTTTTTGTAAAATTTTACTTTTGAATTCTTTTATTTATGTAATCAGAACATTTTCTGGCGTTTTTATTTTCCTAAACAAAATTTTGAAAAAATTTCGTTTATTATATCTTCACTCACAGTTTCTCCTGTTATTTTTCCTAAGTCTTCTAAAATATCTTTTATAAAAATTGCAATTACATCTATTGGCATTCCGCTGTTAATTGTTTCTTTTGTCTTTTTTACATTTTCAATTGCTTTTGTAATTAAATTTTTATGCCTTATATTTGTAATAACTATATCTTGATCTAGTTTTATTTCATTTAAATTGAATAATTTTTCTATTTCTTTATATAGTTTTTCAATACCTATGTCTTTAACGGCTGATATTGAAATAATTGGGCATTTATTTTTTCTTAATAGTTTATTATTCTCTTCTGTTAAAATTGGCTGTAAATCGATTTTATTGAGTATAATAATTGCTTTCTTATTTTGCATTAATTCTAATATTTCAAAATCCTCTTCTGTTAATTCTTTTGTAGAATCAAATATAGCAAGAATTAAGTCCGCTTCTTTTGCTATTTCCTTGGATTTTGCAATTCCTATTTTCTCTACTTCATCTTTTGCTTGTCTTATTCCTGCTGTGTCTATTAGTTTAAGTGGTATTCCATTAATTGTAACGAACTCTTCTATTGTATCTCTTGTTGTTCCTTCATATTCTGTAACTATTGCTCTTTCTTCTTTTAAGATGTTATTTAATAAAGATGATTTTCCTGCATTTGGTTTTCCTAGAATTGCTGTTTTTATTCCTTCTTTTATAATTTTTCCGTTATCAAAGCTTTTTTCTAATTTTAGTAATTTGTTTTCTACTTGTTCTAGCATTTTTAAAATTTGGCTATTTGTAACATCTTCTACATCATACTCTGGATAATCAATACTAACTTCTATATTTACCATTATATCTAATATGTTTTGTTTAATTTCTGCTATTTTTTCAGAAAGACTGCCCTTTAATTGCTTAATTCCAGCCTTTGCTTCTTTTTCTGATTTTGCCTCAATTATATCAATTACAGATTCTGCTTGTAATAAATCAATTCTACCATTTAAAAAAGCTCTTTTAGTAAATTCTCCTGGCTGTGCAAGTTCAGCTCCGTTTTTTAAACACATTTCTAATATTTTTCTAAGAACTATCATCCCTCCATGTGAGTTGATTTCACACATATTTTCTGTTGTGTAACTTTTAGGTTCTTTAAAGTAAGTTACTAAAACTTCATCAATTATTTCATCGTTTTCTACAATATATCCGTATTTTATTGTATATCCTTTTATTTCTTCTTTTTCTTTTTTTATTTTGGGCTCGAAAATCTTATTTAATATTTTAAAACTTTCTTTTCCACTCATTCTGACAATTCCAATTCCGCCTATTCCGTGGTGCAGTAGAAATTGAAGCTATTGTACTCATATTTTTCTCCTTGTTTTTTATTTTTTATATTTATATATTTTACCATATTATGTTACTTTTTTAAATACTTTTGTAAAAAAAAGAGTCAAAGTTCAGGATTACAATCTAATTTGTAAAATCCGACCTTTGACCTCCGATTTTATCTTTTTTTATTTTTTTAATGATATTACTACTCTTCTAAATGGTTCTTCGCCTATACTAGTAGTTTCTATTTTTGTATTTTGTTGTAATTTACTATGAATAATTTTTCTTTCATATGCTTGCATTGGTTCTAATTTTACTGATTTTTTTGTTCTAATTACAGTTTTTGCGACTTTCTCTGCAAGTTCTTCTAATGTTTTTTCTCTTTTTTGCTTATATCCTTCTATATCTAAAATAACTCTTACTTTGTTGTCTATTCCTTTTCCTGCTATAGCAGTTAAGATATTTTGAAGTGCATATAGGTTTTCTCCTCTATACCCTATTAGATATCCTAATTCTTTATTTTTTATATCAACATTTATATATTCATTTGATGTGCCTATATTGTATGTAGTTCCCTCTGGTAAGCTTTTTATAAAGTCTTTTAAAAAGTTTTCTATATTTTTACTTGCTTTTTCTTGTTGTTCTTTACTTAATGTTATTTCTTTTTTTTCTTTTATTTTTTCTGGCTGTTGTTTTGCATCTTTTAAAGTTAATTCTACTTTTACAACTCTTGGTGCTAAAATACTAAAAAAACTTCTTTTGTCTTCGCTTTCTAATACTTTTATTTCAACACTATTTCTTGAAACATTTAATTTTTTTAAACCTTTTTCTATTGCTTCATTTGTAGTCTTTCCTTCAGAAATAATGGTGTTTTCCATTTTTATTCCTCCTTAGGCTCTTCTTTTTCTAATATTTTATTTAATATTAATCTTTCTAAAATCATAAGTATATTGTTTACAAGCCAATATAAAGCTAATCCTAATGGTGCAATAAATGCAATTGATATTGACATTATTGGCATCATCCATGACATCATTTTGTTTGTTTGCATTATGGTGTCTAATTCGTTTTCATCTTTTTCTTTGTCTATTTCTTTTCCAGTTTCTCCGTCTATTATATTTTCTTTCTTTTTGGTTTGTTTTTCTTGCATTGCTGTTGTCATTCTAATTGATATGAATGAAGATATAATATATAAGATTGGTATAATATAGACAGTATAGTCTGTTATGTTTTGCTGTGGTATTTTACTTAAGTCTAATCCTAAGAAATTCATTTGTATATTTAGTTTTTCAACTGTTGCATCTTCTGGATTTTTTTCTTTTAAGAAACTATATTCTCTAATTAAATCTATTTCTGGATAAACGTTACTTACTTGTCTTCCATCTTCTTTTATTTGTTGTATATATGTATTTAGTTTTTCGTTTTCTTCGTTATTTGTTTTTTGCATATATGTTATTGGACTTCTTACTAAATAGAAAATTGATAGTAAAAGTAATAATTGAATGATTGCTGTTAGACATCCGGCTAAATGGACTCATTTTTTCTGATCTGTACAAGTTCATTATTTCTTGGTTCATTTTTTCTGGGTCATTTTTGTATTTGAATTGTATTACTTTCATTTTTTCTTGTAATTCAGTACTTTTCTTTACTGTTCTTTGTTGCTTTATAGATAATGGTAATAAAAGTAATTTTATAATTACTGTAAATAATATAATTGCTAGACCATAATTATTTACAATATTATATAAAAATGCCAATATATACCCAAATATGTTAGCAAAAAATTCAAACATTATTTTTTCCTCCCTTTAGGTTTATTTTAATGGGTCATAGCCACCTTTTGAAAATGGATTACATCTTAATATTCTACAAATTCCTTTTAATATTCCCTTCCCTGCTCCGTATTTTTGTATGGCTTGTTTTGTGTATTCTGAACATGTTGGATAAAATTTGCAGTGAATGTTTTTTGTTTCTAACCATAAAGATATGTGTTTTTGATATTTGTTAATTAACCATATTAGCAGCTTCTTCATTCTTTTTCCTCTATTATTTCTGCTTTTTCTAATATCTTTTTCATATCGTTTTTTATGTTTTCAAATGTGGCATTTTCAATTCCTATTTTCTTTTTCCATAAAAAAATTATGCTATATCCACTTTTTATTTTATCCTCATAGAGATAGTAACTTTCTTTTATTAATCTTTTAATTTTATTTCTTTTTACGGCTTTGCATAGTTTACGACTGATTGCAATTCCTAAAAGGTTTATTTCTTTTTTATTTGTTTTTTTTATAAAAGCTTCTATATTTCTACCAGAATAATATTTGCCTGTTGATAGGTTTTTTTTAAATTCATAATTTTTTTTTATCATTTTTGTTTTTTTCATTTTTTTCTACCCAAAATCTTATGAGAAAAGAGCCTATTTATATAGGTTATGCTGTTAGTTTTTTTCTACCTTTTGATCTTCTTGCTTTTATAATTTCTCTTCCTGTTTTTGTTTCCATTCTTTTTCTAAATCCATGTTCTTTTTTTTCTTGTCTGTTTTTTGGTTGATATGTTCTTTTCATTTTCCCTACACCTCCTACGGATAATTAACAAGTATATCGATTATATAGCAAAATATAGTCAAAAGTCAAGTGTTTTTATAATTTTTTTCCTCATTTTAAATTTTATTATTGACTTATTACCTATTAATCTGTTATGATTAGGGAGTAAACGATTACGCGTTTATGAAAGGATGTTTTTTATGAGTATTGACAAAAATGATTTATTA
>CANRFX010000003.1 GCA_947629995.1 uncultured Clostridia bacterium
TTTGTTTCCTATTTCTTCAAAGTCAATTGTATCTGTTGATGTTAATTCTGCTATTTCTTTTGAATCAAATTTTCCTAGTTTTGATTGTAATGAACTTAAGATTGATCCATAAGTTTTTTCTGGTGCTATTTCTATTGATTTGTAATACATTCTAGCTGGGTGATCATATGGTAATTGACTTATTAATTCAGTAAGTAAGTTGCTTCCACCATTATTATTTGCTGCTCTAACTAATTCTGCACAACTTGCTAAGTTTTGTTCTTCTTCTGGTCTTGTTGCTATTAAATAATAAATTAATGCTTTTAGTAACATTTCTGCCATATCATCCCAGTATGGATCTGCTTTTCCGCTTTCTGATTGTTGTCCTTTTACAATAGTATTTGCTATTACGTCCACATCTAATTCAGATGATATATGCATTAATGGGTTGTACCCATCACTATATTGTGGTCTGACTAAATTTAATACTTTAATTTCATACCCTTGCTCTTTTAAGTATCCTGCTGTTCTGTCATATAATTCTCCTTTTGGGTCTGTAAATACATAAGAACCTAAACATTGATAAGCATTTGGTATTGAATAACATGCAGATTTACCAGATCCTGATCCGTCCAACTACTAATACATTAACGTTTCCTATTTTATCTACTGGTAAGTAATTTCCTTCTGCTAATATAATTCCTTTATCTCTATTTAGTATTTGATATTGTTCTCCTCTTTGGCTCCAATCACTTGAACCATGCTCGATATCAGAATATTCATTTTTTGGTGCTGAACGAACAAATCCAATAAAGAAAAATATAGAATAAAATATAGTAACTATTAATAATGTTGAAAAATATGTGCCTGTTGCACCTTGTGAAAATATATTTGCAATTGTTTCAAATGGATTTGTAATTGATTTTGAAAATACTTCAAAAAATAGTTCTAAATTCATTTTGCCTTCTAATCCTGCCATGTAAGAACTATATGCAAAAGGCGAAACAAATACTATGGCAATAAATATCCATAGTATTGCAAATATTATAAAATTCTTTCTATTTCTTTTTATTGCGCCTTCGATTTTATAATTCATTTATTCTCTCACCTACTCTTTAGTATTATTCTCCTCTTTCAGAATTTTTCTGCTTTTTATCATTTAATCCACCATCATGTACTTTTACATTTGAGAAATCTGGTGTACTCATTGCCTTAATTGGTTCTGTACACTTATGCATGTTAGTTACTACTATTTCCCCTTTTCCATTTTCTTCTAGTGCTATCATACCTAAATCAATTTCCTTTTCTGCTCCTAATCCTGCTGCTCCTTTTATTGCTTCTCTAGGTATTTGTGCATTACCTTGTTTTTTATTTACTGACATATTTGTCCCTCCTACTTCTTTTCTCTTATTTCGAATGCGAAATAAGATTTGTATGGCTTCAATTTGCATTTACCTTTTACTTCATTTGTTTGCTCATCAAAATAAAGTACAGGTTTTACTTCTTCTGTAGTTTCTGGATCTATAATTGTTATAGGTCTTTGTAGATTAGGCGTATATTGAAAGTCTTTGTATTCTACTTCTTCTTCTGAATATAGTGTATTAAATTTAAATGGTTCAGGTTTTTTTGTTATTTTAACTTCATTTTCAAGCAGTATTCCTGTATTTATAACTACTCTGTCTTCCCCAAAAGATAAAATTACTAGTTGATTTCCATTTTTTTGAGGCTCTTCTACATAGAAAGTTTTCCTATTTAAATTTCCTACAATTTCTTCTGTATGTTCTAGCCTTTCTACTGTGTATTTGGGATATTCCTCTAGATATTCCTTTTTTGTTTCATTTATTTGATAAATAACTGTTTTTATTCCTTTTGGATCTGTTATGCTAAAGTGTTTTCCTTGAATGTTTTCCATTATTTACACCTCTTCCTTAAATTTTAAATTTCTCTTTTACGCATAACACTATAATTAATTATAGCGAATTTTAGGCTTTTTGTCAATATTTTTTGTTTTTTTATTATGTAAATTTTTATATTTTATCATTTCTTGGAGTGAATGTTGAAAGATCTTTTAATTTTTCAAATAATCCCTTTTCTTCTTTGCTTAATTGTTTTGGTACAACTATTCTTATTTCTGCAATTAAGTCTCCTCTTTTTCCGCTACTATTTTTATAACCTTTATTTGGAATTTTTATTTTTTCTCCACTTTGTGTACCCTGTGGAATATATATTTTAGTTTCATCATCAATTGAATTAATTGTAACTCTTGCACCTAAGGCTGCTTCCCAAGGTGTTAATAATAAATTAGTATATAAATCTTGATTTTTTAGTTTGAATTTATGATTGTCTTCTATTTTTATATTTATTAATAAATCTCCATTTTTTCCGCCATCTTCGCTTAGTTTACCTTGTCCAATTAAACGGATTTTTTCACCATTTTGGATCCCTTGTGGTATATTGACTGTAATTTTTCTTGTTTTTCCATCTTGTGTTCTTATTGATAGTGTTTTTTCCATACCAAAAAATGCTTCTTGCAAACTTACAGTTATTTGTGTTTCAACATCTTCCCCCTTAGTAGAATGTTTTTTTTGCTTACTGCTAGTTTGCTTTTCTTCTTGTCCAACATTCCCTAAAAACATATTTAGTAATGCTCCTTTTCTTTCTGCTCCTGTAAAGGCTTTTTTCTCTTTATTGAAATGTGAATTCCAAATTCTATCATATTTTCTTTTAGATGCTGGAACTGATAGTGTTCTATATGCTTCGTTAATATCTTTTATTTTTTCTTCTGCTAAACTGTCACCAATATTTACATCTGGATGATATTTTTTAGCAGCTTGTCTATATGCTATTTTTATTTCTTCTATTGAAACGTGGCTTGTTTCTAGGTCTAATATTTTATAATAATTTTTTAAAACCATTTTTAACATCCTCCCTAAAATTTAGGTAAGCTTATTATATCATAATTTTAAAAAAAATCCATAGTTTTTATGGATTTTTTAATCATTTGCTAATTCAATTAATCTATCTAATAATTCTTTATAAGAAATACCACTTGCCTCAAAAAGTTTTGGATACATACTTATACTTGTAAAACCTGGCAATGTGTTGATTTCGTTAATATAAATTTTATTTGTTTTATTTTCTATAAAAAAGTCCACTCTTGACAGACCTTTTCCATCAATTGCTTTAAATGCCTTTATGGCTTGCGCTCTAATTTGATTTGATAAATTTTCTTCAAGGTTTTGAGCTGGTATACAGGTTTTTGATTCCTGATTTTTGTATTTTGCATCATAACTGTAAAACTCGTCTGGTGTTTTTATTTCTCCTATGCAAGATGCAATTACTTCTTCATTTCCTAAAACAGCACATTCTACTTCCCTTCCATTAATCCCTTCTTCTATTAGAATTTTGGAGTCAAATTGTGATGCATATTCAATATGTTTTTTTAGTTCTTCCTCATTTTTTGCTTTATTAATTCCAACACTTGAACCAGAATTAGATGGTTTTACAAACATTGGGAATTCTAATTTTTTTGATATTTTTTTACTTACTTCATCTAAAGACATAATCTCTTCATTAAATGTTTTATCAACATATATATAATTATTTTTGTATTTTCTAATATACTCGTATTTTGCCTGATTTAGTCCTGCCTTTTCAAAGATAATTTTTGTATATACCTTATCCATTCCAATACTTGATGAAAGTACTTTGCATCCTACATATGGTTTTTTTAATAATTCAAATAGTCCTTGTATGGTTCCATCTTCTCCATACAACCCATGTAATACTGGAAAAATGACATCCATATCTTTTAAGTATTCTACTATATTTGTAATTTTTTCTTGATTTTTGATTTCTGCTCCAAATTTTGCTTCTTCATTTTTTTCTGCATATTTAAACCAGTTTCCTTCTTTATCTATATAAATTGGATATATTTCATATTTTTTACAATCTAAGTTTTTTAAAATTGATTTGGCAGATTGTACAGATACCTCATTTTCAGTTGACATACCACCAAAAATCACTCCTATTTTTTGCATTTTAATCCTCCTTATTTTTAACAAATTTCGTCTTTTATTTTTTCTACTATATCAAAAAATTTCATTCCATTAGATGCTTTTAGCAAAATAATGTCATTTAACTTCACTATTTCTTTTATTTTTTTTGCAACTTCATCATTATTTTTTAGATAATAGATTTGTTCTTTTTTCATTCCTTTTTTTTGAGCTTCTTCTACTATATATTTTGCGTTTTCTCCCCTACAAATTAATATATCTATATTGTTTTTACAAACTTCTTCCCCTACTTGTTTATGTAAAGTTTTTGAATATTCTCCTAATTCTAGAATATCTCCTAATACTGCAATTTTTCGATTTCCTTCTAGACTAGATAAGTATTTCAAACTTGCCCTTATTGATTCTAAACTTGCATTATATGTATCATTAATTAATTTTATTCCATTTTTAGCTTGAATAATTTCCATTCTTTTTTTTGTTAGTTCAAATTCTTCTATCCCTTTTAATATTTTATTTGTGTCAATATTTAATTTTTCACCTACACAAATTGCACATAATGAATTTAATATAAAATGTTCACCCCCAACTGGCACTTTTACCTTTTCGTCTTTACCTTTAATATTACATATAAATTCACTTTCATTTTGATTTAAAGTAATTTCTTTTGCATTTATGTTACTTTTTTCTTGTATTCCATAAGTAATAATATTTTTTTCTTCTTTATTTTTTTCCTGCCACTTATGTAATAAATCATTATCATTATTTACAATTATAGTAGGGTCTTTTGCACCTTCTAAAATTTCTAATTTTGCTTTTAGAATATTTTCTCTAGAGCCTAAATTTCCAATGTGAGAAGTTCCAATATTTGTTATAATACAAATATTAGGCTTTGCAATATCACTTAATAAACTAATTTCTCCAAAATGATTCATTCCCATTTCTAATACTATTGCTTCTTCGTCTTGTAATCTTAATATTGTGAAAGGTAAGCCAATATTATTATTGTTATTTCCTATTGTTTTTAAAGTTTTGTATTTTTGTGATACTACATTTGCTACAATATCTTTTGTACTTGTTTTTCCTACGCTTCCTGTTATTGCAATTACTGGTATATTATAGAAACTTCTTTTTAATTTTGCTATTTTGTATAATGCTTCTAAAGTATCTTTTACTTTTAAAATTGTTTTATTTTTAAATTTTTCTTTGTCTTCTTCTGTATATTCAATGTCTGATACTATTACACAATCTGCCCCTTTTTGTAATGCTTCTCTCCAAAATAGATTACCATCAAAATTTTCTCCTTTGATAGCTATATATGTATCTCCTTCTTGAATTATTCTCGTATCTTTTGAAAAGTTTTTACATATAAATTCTGGGTTTCCGCTTATTAATTTTGCATTTGTTGTTTCTATGATTTCTTGTACGGTTAAATTTCTCATTCTAACACCTCTTATTTTATTTTGTTAAATTATATGCTTATTTTGTTTTTTTTGCAACCTTAATTTAATTAAGAGCAATTAAGAAATTTCCTAATTGCTCTTAGGTTAAAAGAAATAACTATTTGTTTTCTACACTTCTGTTTGCAATTTCGATAGCTTTTGTTACGATATTACCACATTGTTTTGATGGTACATTTGCCCAACTTCCGCCATCTTGTTTTACTTGGTCATATACTCCTAATTCTTTTGCTATTTCTTCTCTTAAATTTTCAGATATTAATTTACTATTTCTAGACATAACATCCTCCTATTTTAAATCTATAAAAGATTTTTTAAACATAAAACTTAAATAAAGTTTTATAATTATATTATTTACAATTTTTTAAATTTTATTTTGTCAAATTTTATATTTTTTTGAACTTTTTTAAAAAAATATGATATAATAAAAGAGATATTATTATGAGGAGATTGCAAGTAAAAAATGAGTAACGCAAATGATGTTTTAGAAAAAAAAGAAAATTTGAATAACATAGAAATTTCTAATGAAAATATAATGCAACATGAAGAAAAATCAATTATAGAAAAAAAGCCAAAAAGCATTTTATCTATTTTTACAATGCTTGTTGGTATTTTTATTAGTGTTTTATTAATTATTTTTATTGGATTTACTGTTTTTAATATGTTTAATACAAATATTGTTTCTGGTGTATTCATTAAAGATTTTAATGTTTCAAATTTAAGTCCCTCAGATGCAAAATATCAATTAGATAATTATTTAAAAGAAAAAATTCCAGAAGAAATTACTGTAAAACATGGGGATTTTGAAGCAACAATTTCACTTACACAAATGGAAACTAGTTTTGATACAAAATCTGCTTGTGATAAAGCTTTCAAAGTTGGAAGAAATGGAAATATTTTTGAAAATAATTTAAGTGTATTGTCTACAATGTTTGGAAATGTTTATATTGAGCCAAAAGTTGTTTTAGATGAAAAATCTTTATCAAAAAATTTGCAAGATATGTCTGCACAACTTCCAGATGCTGTTGTTCAAAGTAGTTACTACATTGAGGGCAATGAATTACTTATTACATCTGGAAAAACAGGAAATATCGTTGATGTTGATGCTACTTTAGAGGCTATAAAAGATTCCATTTATAATTTTTCTTGTATAGATAATCCTGTAGAAATTGTTGTAAAATCACAAGAACCTGAACCTATTGATGTAGAAAGAATTTATAATGAGGTCAAAAAAGATCCTGTTGATGCTTATTACACAACTAATCCGTTTTCGGTTCAACCTTCTGAAAATGGTGTTGATTTTAATATTTCATTAGATGAAGCAAAATCTATTGTAACTGCTGAGAAAAAAGATGAATACTCTATTCCTTTAAAATTCATTTCACCAAAAGTTACTACTAATATGATTGGTACAGAGGCATTCCCTGATTTACTTTCTAGTTATTCTACTAGATTTTCTACTTATGATAAAAATAGATCAACTAATATAACATTAGCAGCACGAAAGGTAAATGGAACTGTTTTAATGCCAGGAGAAACATTTTCTTATAATAAAGTTGTTGGTGCAAGAACTATTGCAGCAGGCTATAAAGAAGCTGGTGTATATGTAAATGGTCAAGTTACAACTGGTATTGGTGGTGGAATTTGTCAAGTTTCTTCTACTCTATATAATGCTGCTGTTTATGCAAATTTAGATATTGTACAAAGAACTAATCACATGTTTGTATCTTCTTATGTACCTATTAGTAGAGATGCAACTGTTTCATATGGCTCTCTTGATTTTCAATTTAAAAATAATAGAAATTATCCAATTAAAATTGTTTGCTCTGTATCTGGTGGTGTTTGCAATTTTCAAATTTTTGGAATGAAACAAGATGATGATTATCAAGTTGAAATTTCTTCTTATCAAACTGGTAGTTCTTCTACATCAATTTACTCAGTAGCTTATAAAATTTTGAAAAGAAATGGTGTTGTAGTTAGCAAACAATTACTTTCTAAGGATACTTATAAAAAACATTGATATTAAAATTAATTTTGGACTGTCAAATTGACAGTCCTTTATTTTTTTACATTGTTAAGGTTCCATTTGGAGTATTTACAATCATTAAAACATCTTCTTCTCTACCATTTTCTGCATTTATATATACCAAAAATTCTCTGCCTTCAACTTTTCCTTTAAATTCATAGCATAGGATTTCTGTTTTCCATTCTGTTGGGATAACTGCTAATCCTTCGCTTCCTATTTCTAAATCTGGATTAATGGCTTGCCTTGCTTGCTCTATTGGAATTTTTATTTTTGATAAATCTCTTGTTTCCATGTGATTATTTAAATAACCACTTGTTTCTAAGCCTAATATTTCACCATTATCTAATGCTACTTTTACTTTAATTAGGTCTGGATACATAACTACATCATCTTGCACATATGCGTAATTTATGGTTACAACTCCTTCTTGCTTTAAATAATATGTTTCTTTCATGTTTGGATATCCCTTTTGGTTTAAAAATTCTTTTCCCAATCTATTTGCTTCATCTTGAGAAATTGTTTCTGTATTTACTTCCCTATTTGAATTCATATAAACAATGTGTCCACCTTTTTTTGAAATGGATAGATTTATATTTTCATCATTTTGGTTAGTTGCTGAAAAGTCATAACTTTGAATTGTGGCATTTTCAGAGTATCCTAAGTTTGAAATTTCTTTTATTTGATCTTTTCCTATGAATTCCTCTGCAATTTGCCTTGCTTTATTTTCTTCTATATCATCTCCTGTAAGTCCCTTTTTCTCACTTGATGTGATATGTTCTGAAAATGCTCCATCATATATTAGTCCTGCATATTCATGGAAATTTTCCTCTAAATTACTAAAACTTTCTTTTGAAATATTGTCTACTTGCTGTGCAAAAGCTACTGTTCCTTTGTCAGTTAATTCATCCCATTTAAATCTTCCACTATTTAAATCATCTGATAATTGGTTTAATGTATTTGCTAAATCTACACTGTAATTGTGTAAGTCTTTTAGGTTGTTTAAATCTTCTTGGCTTAGATCTTCATGATAAATATTTTTCCTAGATAGTGAATAACTGTAGTCACTTACTTGGTTCAAAAATTTTTCGGTGTTTGATAATTCTTGGCTTTCTATTGGTAACATTGATAAATAGCTTTGTGCTAAATTTGCCTCTCTCCATAAATTTGTTAGGGTTTCTGCTCCATGTTCTGACGTTGATGAAATTAATGATTTTGCAAGATATGTTTCCACATTTTGCACATAATCAACTACTTCATAAAATGCCATATTATAATTATTTTGTGAAGCTTGTTTATATTCTTTTTGCTTAGAATAAAATAAAATTCCAAGCGCTATAATAACTATTAATAATAGTCCTATAATACCTAATAAATAGCCTTTTTTTATTTTGTTCATATAAATTCATTCCTTTCCAATGTTATGCCAATACTTAGGCATATACTAATCAGTACTTGTGTTAATATTGATTTTGAAAATTATTTACAAAATCGATGCTTTCCTATGGTTTTTACATGAGGTCTTGACCAGATCCATTTGTTTGTTGCTGTAGCTGGATTAAAATAATAGATGCATCCTCCTGTTGGGTCCCAACCATTAATGGCATCTTGTGCTGCTTTATACACTGTTGAATTTTCTGCAATAGGATGATTTATTTGTCCATCTGCAACTGCTGTAAATGCTCCTGACTGATAAATCACACCTGATATTGTGTTTGGGAATTTTGAATCCTTTACCCTATTTAAAATAACAGCACCAACTGCAACTTGTCCTTCATATGGCTCTCCTCTTGCTTCACCATTAATTGCCCTTGCCATTAATTGTACATCTGAGGTGTTCCCGAGTTGCTGCATAACTAATTTCTTTTTCTCCTATATTAAATCCAAAAAATATGAGAAATAAATTTAAAATTAATAACATTATAATTGTAATAATTGTTTTTATTGTACTTTTCAAAAAATCACTCTTTTCTATTTTATTTTTATTAGTTTGTATTTTTATTTTAAAAAATATTCCATTTTTTGAATTTTTTTATTTTTTATGCTAAAATAAATCAAATAGAAATAGAAGGGATTATTAAAGTATGAAAAACATTTTAATTTTTTATGCATCTTATGGTGGAGGACATTTAAATGCCGCAAAGTCTATTAATGAATATATTTTAGAAAATCATAAAGATTATAATACAGAATTAATTGATTGTATGAAATATGTAAATAAAACAGTTGAAAAGGTTACGACTGCAGCATATAGAGAGGCTGCAAAAAAAGCTCCTTGGGTTTGGGGTAGAATTTACAATGATTCTCAAAAAGGTCCACTTGCTCATCTTTCAACTAGAGCAAATATTATTATGGCTATTAAATTACTTAAGTTACTTCGTGAAAAAAAACCTGATTTAATTATTTCTACTCATCCTTTTAGTAGTCAAATGTGTAGTTATTTGAAAAGAAAAGGAAAAATTACAGCAAAAATCGCAACAATAATGACAGATTTTGCACCACATGATCAATGGTTAGTTGGTAGTGATTTTACTGATTTTTATTTTGTTGCAAATGATAAAATGAAAGATTATTTATTACAAAAAGGAATTGATGAAAATAGAGTTTTTATTACAGGAATTCCTTTATCTAAACGTTTTTTACAAAAATATGATAGAGCCGAAATTTTAAGACAATATAATTTACAAGAAGGAAAGAAAATCGTTTTATTCTTTGGCGGTGGAGAATTTGGTTTAGGCAAATCTAAAACTTTTTCTATTTTTGAAAGTTTAATTGAACTTTCAAATGATATTCAAATTATTGCAATTAGTGGAAAAAATGAAAAAATGAAAACAAAATTTGAAGAAGTTGTAGCTAAAAACAATGTTTCAGACCGAGTTAAAGTTCTTTCATTTACCAATCAAGTTCCTGAATTGATGAGTATCTCTGATTTAGTTGTTACTAAACCTGGGCGGAATGACCACAACAGAAAGTTTAGCTGCTAAATTACCAATGATTGTAATTAATCCAATTCCTGGTCAAGAAGAAGAAAATGCTGAATTTTTAGAAAGTAAAGGTGTTTGTATTTGGATAAAAAAAGATGATGATGTGAAAAATGTTTTGAGTAATTTGTTCTCGAATAAAGCTATGTTAAACGAAATGAAACATAATGCTACTTTACTTGGTCATCCTAATTCTACTAAAGATATTTGTAATATTTTACTAAAAAACTAGAAATTGTCGATGGGGCAGATTGTTATTGGTGTCATTGGGGACGGGGCATTTTGACAATATTGTCGTTGGGGACGGAGCTTTTTGACAATTTTTTTGCGAATAATGTGCAAATAAAAAGTTTAATATATTTTTTCTTAATAACGCCCAGCTACATAACAGACTATAAAAAGGCTTTATAATTATATTTTGAGTAACTGCGTAAGCGACCAAATGGAACGAAGTGAAGTGCGATCTGGAGCAACTGACATTTAATATTTTATTATGGAAGTTGCGACACCAAAGTTATGAAAAAATATCATTATAAAGCCTTTTAAATAGTCTGTAATTTGCTGGTCCCCCCGAATTGTTATTAATAAAAAATATATTAAACTTTTTTAATTCTAGTCACAATACAAAAAAATTGTCAAAAAGCTCCGTCCCTCATGGCAATTATTGTCAAAATGCCCCGTCCCCAATGACAATCTGCCTCCGACGACAATTTTAGATTTCTCTTCTTCCTTCTAATGCTTTTGTAAGTGTAATTTCATCTGTGTATTCTAAATCACCACCAACTGGAATTCCATGTGCAATTCTTGTTACTTTAACTCCTAATGGTTTAATTAATTTAGAAAGATACATTGCTGTTGCTTCTCCTTCTACTCTAGGATTTGTCGCTAGTATTACCTCTTTTACAGTTCCATCCATTAATCTTGCTAAAAGTTCTTTTATTTTAATATCATCTGGTCCTATTCCATTCATAGGAGAGATTGAACCATGCAAAACATGGTAAACACCTTTAAATTCATGTGTCTTTTCCATTGCTATTATATCTCTTACATCTTCAACTACACATATTGTTGATGCATCTCTTTTGCTATTAGAACAGATAAAACATGGATCTGTGTCTGAAATATTAAAACATTTGCTACAATATTTTAAGTTTTTCTTTGCATTTACAATAGAATCTATAAATTCCTTTACCTCTGCTTCAGAACAATTTAGCATATAAAAAGCAAGCCTTGCGGCAGTTTTATGCCCAATGCTTGGTAATCTTTCAAAACTTTCTATTAATTTTTCTATTGATGGTGAATACAATGACATTTTTTTAGAACCCCATTCCTGGTATATTAAACTTTCCTAATTGTGCTGCTTGTTCACTATCTACTTTTCTTAATGCTTCATTTGTACATGTTAAGATTAAATCTTCTAACATTTCTACATCATCTGGATCTAATACTTCTGGTTTAATTTTGATTTCTTTTATTACTTTTTCTCCAGATACTTTTACTGTTACTGCTCCTCCACCTACTGATGCATCAAATTCTTTTTGAGCTAATTCTGCTTGTGATTTCTCCATGTCTGCTTGCATTTTTTTGGCTTCTTTCATTAAATTGTTGATATTCATTCCGCCAAAGCCTCCCATTCCTCCTGGAAATCCTCCTCTTTTACTCATGTTTTTTCTCCTTTCTCTTTATTAATCTATTATATTAAATGGTATATCAGATTGATTCGCAAAATTTTTTAAATTTTCTTCTTTTGACATTACATGATTTTGGTTATTGCCTTGATTAAGTATATATTTTATTTGCATTTCTTTTCCACAAGCAATCGAAACTAGTTTAGAAATTTCTCTCATATTTTCTTGTTTTTCTAATACTGTTTTTCCAAATGAAGTAATTCCTTGTGGGAATTCAATTCCTACAGTCATGTCGTTAATTTGTTTTGCTTTTGTTCCTAACAAATTTGTATATAATACAATTTTTCCATTTTTTCTTAAATCATTTACAATTTCTGGCCAGTATTCTTCTGAATTTTTACTATTTGCAAAACTTTTTGAATCTTTTGGATTCATTGTTTCTTTACTTTTTTCTTGATTTGCATTACTTGGATTTACAGTATTTGGTTTATTTTGTGTTTGGTTTTCAGTACTTACAAATCTTGGCTGTTCTTGCTGGATGTTTTGCATACTTTGCATAGGTTGTTGTACTTTATTTGTTCCTGATTTTAAATATTGTTCTATTTTTTTTACTCTTTCTTCTATATTGTTATTTATATCAGTTTGTTTATTGCATAATTTAATTATTCCCGCTTCAAATACAATAGTTTTTTGAGTTGCCCACTTTACTTGCGTTTCTAGTGCTGATAATTTGTCTATTAAATCTACTAATCTTTCTTTTGTTATATTTTTTGCAAATTCATCTATCTGCTTTTTTTCTTCTTCATTATATAAATCAATTTTCTTTGTTGCTTGATAAACTAGTATATCTTTTACATATTTAATCATTTCCCAAATTAAATTTGAAATATCTTTTCCTTCATTCAACATCTGGTTAATTGCTTGTAGAGCTTTATCTACATCATATTCTGTTATTGCTTCTAAAAGGTTACTTACAAATATTGTTTTTGGAATGCCTACTAAATCTTTTACTTTATCCTCATCTATTTTATTTTCTCCATCTTGAACACATCTTTCTAAAATTGACAAACTATCTCTCATTGCTCCTTCTGACAAAGTTGCAATGGCAGATAATGCACCTTTTGTTGATTCTATATTGCTTTCTTTACACACAATTTCTAGTCTTTTTATAATATCTTCATTAGATATTCTTTTAAAATCAAATCTTTGGCATCTAGATAAAATTGTTGCTGGTAATTTTTGTGGCTCTGTTGTTGCTAAAATAAATTTTACATGCTCTGGTGGTTCTTCCAATGTCTTTAATAATGCATTAAATGCACCTATTGAAAGCATATGCACCTCATCAATAATGTAAACTCTGTATTTTGCTTTTGTTGGCAAAAAGTTTACTTCTTCTCTTATACTTCTAATATCTTCTACACTATTGTTTGAAGCTGCATCCATTTCTACTATATCTGTTAATGAGCCAGAAATTGCTCCCATGCAAATTTCACATTTATTACATGGTTCTCCATTTTGTGGGTTTAAGCAATTAATTGCTCTTGCTAAGATTTTGGCAGCAGACGTCTTTCCTGTTCCTCTTCCACCATTGAATAGATATGCATGCCCTACACGACCTGCAATTATTTGATTTTTTAATGTTTTTGTTATATGTTCTTGACCTACCATTTCTGAAAATGTTATTGGCCTGAATTTTCGATAAAGAGCGGTATACCCCATATTTATCACATCCTATCAAAAAAAGTTGCTTTTCTTAATCCCTCTATGGAAAGACTCCACATAAAGATATCTACTTATTGCTGCTTCCTTCCGGACCTGACAAGATTCATAGGTCTTTATTGGATTCTCTCCATACAAAGATTAAGCTATGCAACCATTTGTATTATATACTTATTTTTACTTTTTATCAAGTAATTTTAGTTAGAATTTACTCTTTTAAAGATAAAATCTTTTAAGTCTGTTATTTCTTTTGATGTTGTTCCTTGTTCTATAACATCTTCTACTGGCAAGTCTAAATTTATTGTTGTTTTGTATTTGTTTCCTTCTGCAATTTTTATTGTTAAATCAAATGTAATTTTTGCGTTTAAATCTTCTTGTTTTACTTCTGCTTTTTTTAATAATTCAAGGTGATTGATTTCTTCTTCATTAGAATTATATCTTACTATATTATCATTTGAAATGCGGAAAGCAATTATTCCACCTTGGTTTGAAATAGTTAAATTTTTTAAATTTGATTCCATTTCACCTTTATAGCTTATTGTTTCGACTATATTTTCTTCTGTGTTTTTAAACAGTTTATTTTCAGGATTTTCATCTGGTTTGTATAATTTTATGTTATCTTTTTTATTTGATTCAATTTGTATGTTATCAATTATTACTGATTCTATTGCTTCTGTTTTTCCATGATTATTATTTTTGTCAAGATATAAATAAATATCATTACTTTGATAAACATCAAATGCCCATTTTGTATCTGTACTTTCTACATCTATACCTTCACATGAACTAATCAAAGCTATTTTGGTTAGTTCAAAAGGCATATCAGTTTCCCCTTCAACATTGTATTTTAGAATAACTATTCCTAATGCAAACAAAAAAATGAAAATTATCAAAATAATTATAACAATATGGAAATATTTTTTTGTAGATATGTTTTTAAATTTGCCTAACATTTTTCCTCCTATTTTTACTTTTGTTCTTTCTTTTTTGTTTTTCTTAGTTTTTTAAAAAATTCTTTTAGTATTTTTTCACATTCTTCTTTTCTAATTCCTGTTTCCACTTCTATTTTATGATTAAATTCATAGTCTTGTAATAAATTTAATACTGATCCACATGCTCCTGTTTTTTCGTCCATTGTTCCTATATAAATTTTTTTGATTCTTGATTGTATTAATGCTCCTGCACACATTGGACATGGCTCTAATGTTACATACATTTCACAGTCTAATAGTCTCCACGCTCCTAATTTTTTGCTTGCTTTTTGGATTGCTATTATTTCTGCATGTTTGGTTGTGTCTAATTTTGTTTCTTTTTGGTTGTGTGACCTTGCTATAATTTTCCCGTCTTTTACAATAACACATCCTACTGGTATTTCTAGTTTTGCTTCTGCTTTTTTTGCTTCTTCTATGGCTTTTTCCATCCATTTTTCTTCTATTGTCACTGTTTTAATCACTTGTCCTTTTTTGATTTTTTTCTTTATTTTTACTTCATTATTTTAGCATAATTTTTATTATTTTACAACACACTTATTAAGATAATAAGCAAAAGTAAACAAGCAATTCAAAGCAATAACTAACAATATTTTATTTACTATTTTCCCGTTTTTTTCAAACTTTTTTTATTTTCTTTTTCTAATTGTTTTAAACTTTTTTTAGGTGTTGGCAAATCTTCTGGCATAGTTCCACCATTTTTAGCTATTACTTCTCTAATATTTTTGCCAATATTATAATGAGTTTTATTAGCTTCTTTTTCTGTCTGTATGTTATCTTTCTTTAATTTTTGTTCTGTTTGAGAAATTCTAAATAAATTTGCAATTAACTCATCGCTTCCCATATTATCTAAAATATCTTCTCTATATCTTAATCCTTTCCTTTTTGCAATATCATCAGCTGTTTCTCCATTATACAAGCCTTTATATCCAAAATTATGAAATCTATCAAAATTTTTAACTCCTGCATTTTTAGCTGTCTTATTAAGTGAATAATTGCCTTTCTTCGTTAAGTTTCTTTGATAAAATCTTTTCTCATCTTCAGTTAATAAACTATACTCTTTCTCGTTAATTTCTTGTTTTCTAGTTTGAACTGCAAAATATGTTTGAGCAAGAGCAATTACTTTTTTTCTACTATCTCCGTTTTGTGCTATTAAATAACATGCATAACGAGACAATTTATAATCTATTTGTTTTCTTTTTGCACCAGAACCTATTTGAACCATTTTGTCGGCTTCGACAAAATGGTCTAAAGCATTAACATTGCTATTCTCACAAGCCATTTTTGCTTTTTCTATTACACCATCAAATTTTCTCCATTCTTTATAATTTAAAACAGTTTTCAATTCTCTAGCATACCAATATTCGACTCCATCTTCACCAATATGCTTTATATCTTCAAATGTTTTACTATTTTTATTTAAATCATTCAATTATTATCATCTCCATTTTTTATTTATTATTGGTTTTGGTATGATTATAAAACAATTGTTTGTAAAAGTCAAGTGATTCGATAAATAAACTACAACCGGAAATGTAAACTTTTACTTTAATAATATATAAAAAACACATTTCAATTTATTAAAATTAACAAATTAAAATGTGAAAAAATTTACTTAATAATAAATGGTGTCCCCGAGTGGAATCGAACCACCGCAAGACCGGACTTAGGAGAAACTCGGTTACAATTTCAAATAGTATTCGATTTTTTTTAAAACCTTTATAAATCTAATAAATCGCAATGTTTTTAAAATTATTTTTTTAAATTTAATTTGTATTTTTAAATAATTTTAAATGTTATTTTATAAAATTCGCGACATTTTCGCGACTTACTATCCGAAATTTCTATCCTACACTTTAGTACTCTAGACACCAATATATTATATTAATTTTTTTTATTTTTTCTTAACTATTTTAGCACAATTTTTATTATTTTACAACACACTTATAATAAATAAAAAAATTAATGTAAGTATTTTCTCACATTAATTTTAAACTAAACTTATGCCAATGAAATCATTATAAACTCATTTCCATATTTTTCTTTCTGTTCCTCTAACCAATCCCATATATTATCTGTATCAATATTAGATATATCAATTTGTTTAAATATTGGATATTTCTTATCTATATAATCTGTTATTAAGCTGTAGTTATAATCTTCACTATTATTAGAATTAAATATAAATTCCAGTAATTCTTCTATATCTTTAGTCAGAGTAAATTTTTTCTTTGTATATAATGACAGCATTTGATTAAATCTTAATTTTATTTCTTTTTTTATATTGCTATGTTCATTAAAAATAGCTACTGCCTGTTGAAATTTATTCTGATTAGCATGTGTATAGTGAAATGTAGTTTCTAATTGAGAATGTCCCATTAACTTTTTAACATCAATTGCAGCAAGTTCCGAATTACAATTCATTTGTAAAGAGCAATAACTATGTCTTAATCCATGAATAGTAACATATTTTAGATTATTTTTCTTAGTAAACTTTTTCCAATTATAATTTAAGTATGAAAATCCAATGAGGCAACCCTTCTTATTGATAAATAAACTACTAACACCTTGTTTAACTACTTTTTCTCTTTGTAAAAGATAGTTTTTTAATATATTCACCACTTCATTAGGTAATGGTAATGTTCTGTAGCTATATGGTGTTTTTGGTAATGTAACTTCATATTTATGTTTAAATTTATTCCAGTTTACATTTTTATTTACAGTAATGCTTCCATTCGTAAAATCTATATCTTCCACATTGAGTCCTAATAGTTCGCATTTTCTTATTCCTGTTGTAATAATTAATGAAAAAACTGCATTAAAAACTATATCCTCTTTTTTTAATAATGATAAAATTTTTATTAACTCTTCACAGGAATAGATTATCGTTTCTTTGCTTTTAGTTTTTCTAAATTTTACCTTATTAATTGGATTGTTAGAAATATATCCCCAGTCTATTGCTCTATTAAACATATTTTTCATTACCTTATAGATCCTATAAATAGTTTTATCAGAAATATCTGTGTGTTTTGATTTTAAATTAGAAAAATATTTTTGCAATTTTAAAGGAGTAATATTGGAAATTTTCTCGCTACCCAATTCTTTCAATACATATTTATTTAATGTATTCATCATAGAATATGATGTTGTAGACTTTAATTCTTTAAAACAATAAATTGAAAACCATATATTAACAAATTCATTTATGCTAGCATTCTCTTTTCCTTTTCTACTATTTATTAGTATTTTTTCTGACATTTTTATTTTTCTCTGTTTTTTAGCTTCTGATAATGTTTTAAATGTTTTAGAATAATAATAATTCCCACTTCTAATAAACAATCTATATTTATTATTTATAGTTCTATAAATATACTTATCTATTAAGACACTTCTATTTGTATTAATTTTTTCATTTAATTTAATATTGTTTTTTCTCAATATCTCATTTCTAATTTTTATAGCTTTTTCAAAATTACATTTAAAATAGTTATCAAAATTAATCATAGGACTCTTTCTTATAATTTTTATCCTATATACATTATCTTTTATAAAATATATGTATTTTTCTTTTCTCATCATAAAAACCTCCTAATAAAAGATTACTTTTCTATTAGGAGGTTTTTACTATAACATTAATTAAATATTAAATACCATATTTAATTACCATATAAACAATGAACTATTAAAATTAAATTCTGTATTTGTATCTATTTTTGTCTTATTTGATAAAGAAGATATAGAAATATATTTAAAGTATTTATCACACTGTTTAGATTTTTTAGGTTTTATAATTTGTTTAATCTTATCTCCCACAACAATTAATCCTATCCCTGCTTCTTTAAATTCATCCAAATCAATATTTTTTTGATATTGCTCTAAAATAGCTAAATATGAATAATCTGAAAAACGTAAATATCTCTTAGCTTGTAATATTCCATTTTTCCAATCTTTTAACTTAACCTCGATAGAAATATTAGTTCCTATATTTTGTAATTCTAAATCTTTTAGTATTTCTATCTTATCTTTCTCAAATTCTACTATATTCTTTTCTTTTAATTCATATATATACTTGCAAATATTTTTCTTAGTCATTGAAACATTTTGGGTAATTTCTTCTATATTTTTAATTTTCTTTCTACTAATGTAATCATACATTTTCAAAGTATAGTAATCAGTTATCCAGTTATCTTGTTTTAATAATTCTGAACATATCATTATATCTGGAATTCCTATTCCCATTCTTATTTCATTACCATATATAATTTTTTTACTTTTAATATAATCATTTAATATATTTACTAAATCTTTTTCTTTCATAATTATTTACTCCAAATCTTTTATTAAATCTGGTACTATCTTCTGTAGCTTTTTTAAGTATTCCCAATCATTTGTTTTAAATACTGGGCTTAGTTTTTGATAATAAGTAATTGCATTCTCAATGTATTGAATCATATAATCTATTCTTTCTTTTTTTTCTAATTTTCTTATGTTTTCAATTTCTTTATTTCTATTATATAAAAAATGTAATCTGCAATTTTTTTCTTGTAAAATTTCTTCTATTTTTTTACCTTTACAATATGGACAATTACATTTCAAAGCATCTCCAATATTGCTATCAAATATACCTACTAATTTAGATGGATCTTTTCTAGAAATAGAAATAACCTTTAATAGTTCTGGTATATAATATGTAACATACATATTATATGGATTATTTCTTTCTGAATATAATTCCTCATAGTAACTTTCAAATCTTGACGCTCCACTTTCAAAAGCATATAACCCAAGCGATAATAATACTAATCCAAATGCAGAATTTATTCTTCCTGCAATTACTGGTTTATTTGAAAACTTTTGTAATTTCAATAATGTAAGCATGTAATTATATATCTCTGATATATTTGAATTATAATCAATAGTATCAACATAAATAATATACATGTCTGCTGGTAAAGATGTCAAAACATTTAATAAATATTCTCTCTCGCTAGCCGTCGTTAAAATATCTTTTTTTACGCAGACTCCCATTACTAATTTTTTGTTAATTTTGTTTTGGATTAAGTAGTCTTTAGTTTCCTTTAATAGTTTTACATCTAGTGTAAACCATGTATCTAAAGAATCTCCTTTTATGCTTACAAAATTTGAATTGTTACTAGCATGAAATGGGGCTAAAATATAATTACTATTATATTTTAATTGTTCTTCCACAACGTTTTTTACATATTCTCTTTTTTTGTCAATACTCTCAAAATCTCTTATTTCATATTTATCATAACCACTAGGTGCATAAGATAATTCACTTAATCCTTTATTATCAGAAAATGTATCATATGTCAACCTTATAGTAGCTGGATCAAAAAAATAATTAATATTATTTAACTCAAGTTGTTTTAATAGATTTTTTTGATTTGTCTGTAAATTTATTGGAAAAATGGCATTTTCTATTTTATTTCCATCTAAATAAAATTCTTTCATTATTGTATTTTCATTATACAACCTTAAATAAAAACTTGGTTGAAGAACTTCATTTTTTTGTTCTAATATATTATTAGTATTTAACAAATGTTTTATTTTTTTTATATTATCTGGTCTTTTATACACATCTTTTTCAAGTAAATTTATAATAAGATTATCTATGTAATTAGGTATTTCTGGCATATATTGTAATATTGAAATAGGTTTTTCATTTAATATTTTATAAAATAATTCATTTATATTACTAAAATTATATGGAAATTTTTTTGATAATAATTCAAATAATATAACTCCTAAACTGTAGTAATCTGAACGATAATCTATATGCTTACTATCTACTAACTGCTCTGGTGACATATAAATTGGACTTCCAATTGCCTCTCCTGTTGATGTAATAGATGTAAAGTCTATAATTTTTGACAATCCATAATCTAACACCTTAATATTTTTATTTTCATCTATAAAGATATTTTGTGGCTTTAAATCTCTATGTATAATATTATTTTTATGAATACAATCTAAAGCATCAAGAATTTGATTTACTATCTCTATTGCATCGTCCAAGGATATTGTATTTTCTTTAAGATATTCACTTAATTCAATTCCTTTAGCTTGTTCCATAATAACATATATATATTTTTGATTATTATTCTCAAAACTACCATCATTAATATAATTAATTGTATTTTTATGTTTAACTCTTCTTAAAGCTTCTATTTCATTTCTTATCCTATTGTTTTCTCCGTGTACATTATATTCTGTCAAAACATATTCTAAATTAAAAATTTTCATTGCATATTCATTTGAATCTTTTTTACATATATAAACAGTACCAAATTGTCCTTTTCCAACATACTTGATAATCTCATATCCATCTATTATTAATCCTTCCATTATATACTTTCACCTCTTTTCTTTTAACTCATTAAAATTTTATTTTAGTCTTGTTCACAAATAAAAGATTATTTTAATAAAAAATATTTATTTTAAATTTTGGTGTCCCCGAGTGGACTCGAACCACCGCTGGACCGGCCTTAGGAGGGCCGCGCTCTATCCAAACTGAGCTACGAGGACATATATATACAACTTAGATAGACAACCACCTTTTTGCGACTATTTTTGTCTATTATATCAAAACCTATTCGTTTTTTCTTAAATCAGCTCGTTTTTTTCAAAATCGATTTAATTTTTGAAAAACTCTTAGGAGGTCCGCGCTCTATCCAACTGAGCTACGAGGACATTTTTACAACATTTTTCTTTTATAAAATACTATCCACTACTTCTCATTTATAAAGTTTTTACTTTTATGTATTGATATTTTAACATACTTTTATTGAATTGTAAATGATTTTATTGACAACATCTGTTATAATAGTATTGGTGATAAAAATGCAAAGAATTTTAAGTTATATGAGAAAAGCAATTGAGGAATATAAAATGATAGAAGAAAACGACAAAATAGGCGTGTGCTTATCTGGCGGAAAAGACTCAATTACAATGTTACATGCTTTCAAATCATTACAGAGATTTTATCCAAAAAAATTTGAAATTATTGCAATTAGCATAAATCCAGGTTTTGAATTTTTTGATATTAATCTTTTGCAAAAAACATGTGATAATTTAGAAGTTCCTTTATTTATTGAAAATAGTAATGCCAAAGAAATTGTTTTTGACATAAGAAAAGAAAAAAATCCTTGCTCTCTTTGTGCTAACTTACGAAGAGGTGTAATTAATTCTATTGCTATTAGAGAAGGATGTAATAAGATTGCAATTGGACATAATCAAGATGATGTTTTAGAAACCTTCTTATTAAATTTATTTTATACTGGAAGCATTCATACTTTTTCTCCAGTAAGCTATATGGACCGTTCAAAAATAACTCTTATCAGGCCCTTAATCTATACTCCTGAAAAAGAAACAAAAAGATTTGTTAAAAAGAATAATTTAGAAATTATGCCAAAGGTTTGCCCTATGGATGGTACTTCTAAAAGAGAAGATATGAAAAATTTTATTTTTTCTTTTTCAAAAAACATTCCTATGCTTCGTGCTAATTTATTTGGCGCAATTCAAAGAAATTTACCTGATTGGAAAATTAATTAATTTTATGTAAATTTTTAAAGCCTAAAATTAGATTTACATCTAAGTTTTAGGCTTTTTTTTCTACTAAAATTTACACAACTAGACTTAGTAAAATTTTTTTATTCTACTAATTTTAGCATAGCATTTTTTAATTCTTCTAATTTTTCATTTGCTTCTTTTTCTGTTTTGGCTTTTATTCCCATATATAATTTTATTTTTGGTTCCGTTCCAGATGGTCTAATACAGCACCAATTATCGTCTTCTAATTCATAATAAAGTACATTTGATTGTGGCAATCCTGTTTTTGTAATTTCACCTGTCTGCATATTTTTTACTATATCTTTATCAATATCTTTAAATGTTAATACCTTATGATTTCCAATTTTGTCAATTTCTGTATTTCTCATTTTTGTCATCATATCTTTTATTTCTTGCGCACCTTGTGGTCCTTCTCTTACTATTGATATTTGTTCTTCTTTATAATATCCGTATTTTTCATAGATATCAATCATTGCATCCCATAGTGTTTTTCCTTTTGACATATAGTAACATGCCGCTTCACAAAGAGCCATAACAGCTGCAATTCCGTCCTTATCTCTTGCATAATCTCCAATTAAGCAGCCATAACTTTCTTCATATCCAAATACATATGTTTTGTCTTTCTTTTCTTCAGCATCTCTCATAACTTTACCAATGTTTTTAAAACCTGTTAATACTTCAATACATTCTAAATTATAATATTTACTAATTGCTTTTGCTAAATTTGAAGATACTACTGTTGTAATAAACATTCCATTTTGTGGTAATATTCCTTTTTCCTTCATTTGTGAAATTCTGTATTCAGCAATTAATAGTGCAGACATATTTCCTGTATAATTCATATATTCTCCTGTTTTAGCATCTTTAGCAAATATTCCTAAACGGTCTGCATCTGGGTCTGTTGCTAAAACTACATCTGCATCTACTTTCTTAGCTAATTCTAATGCCATCTTAAATGCTTTTGGATCTTCAGGATTTGGATAATCTACAGTCGGAAAATTTCCATCTGGCTTACTTTGTTCTGGTACAACATATACATTTTCTAATCCCAATTCTGTCAAAAGCCTTGTGACTATTGTATTTCCTGTTCCATGTAAAGGGGTATAAACTACTTTTAATTTTTTACCTTGCTCTTTCATAACATCAGGATTTAAAACAGAATTTTTTAAAACTTCTATATATTTGTCATCCATTTCAGTATCGATTATTTTTAATAATCCTTTTTCTGTAGCTTCTTTTTCTGTAATTTGTTTTATATCATTGAAACTTTCTATATTTCTTACTTTGCTTATAATGTCTTTGTCTCTTGGTGATACAATTTGCGCTCCATCTTCCCAATATACTTTATATCCATTATATTTTGGCGGATTATGACTTGCTGTTATCATAACACCTGCTGTACAGCCTAAGTTTCTTATTGTAAAAGATAACTCTGGAACTGCTCTTAGGTTTTTAAATAAGTATGCCTTTATTCCATTTGCACAAAGAATTAATGCTGTTTGCATACTAAATTCTTTTGACATATTTCTAGAGTCATAACTTATGGCCACTCCTTTGCTTTCAGTTCCTTGCTCTAATATATAATTTGCTAACCCTTGTGTTGCTTTTCCTACTGTGTATTTGTTCATTCTGTTTGTTCCTGCTCCAATTATACCTCTTAATCCTGCTGTTCCGAATTCTAATTCTTTGTAAAACCTATCTTCAATTTCTTCTTTGTTGTCTTTTATTTCTAATAGCTCCTTTTTGGTTTCTTCATCAAATTCTTTATCTTCACACCATTTTTGGTATTCTTCTATATAATTCATTTTATTACCCCTTAATCCAATTTATAAAATTTTTTATATAATTCTCTTGCTGTTTTTGGACAGTCAACTCCTGCTGAATCAGCATTTTTAACTGGTGCAAATTCTTCTTCTCTCTTTACTCTAAGGACTGCCATTTCATCTACTTCCCCAAAAGCATCAAATAAAAATGCTTCAAATTTATATGCATTTGGTGAATCAGGCTCTACTAATTTTCCATCTTTATTAATGTATTTGGCTTTTTTGTATGCAATATGATATGGCAATGGATTTGCTCCCATCCTTTCAATTGCATCTATACTAAATAAATTGCATAAAATATGAGATTCTCCATAAAGTAGTTCTCCATCATTATTTGTTGCTTCTGCCATCTCTTGTGTTATTTCAGAATATTCTATTACATTTGGCTTTCCATTTCGTTTGCAAAATACCCCTACTTTTTCTTGCGGATTTGCTTTTACAACAGATTTGCAAGCAACTGTTACTCCTTTTTCAATAGCAATTCCCATTAAAACAGGGTCTACCATTTTTACTAAACAATTGTCAACTCCACCGATAAATACCCACTTTATTCCCATTTCTCTCATTTTTTTAGTCATTCCAGTTTTTACAAGTGATTCATAAATTCCTCCATGTCCATCTGCTGCTTCTTTTATTAATCCATCTTCTCCTATTAAAATTTTTCCTTCTGTATCAACCATAGGTAACTCTCCTTGAATGAAGAAAAATATATTTTTATCTTTTTGGAATCCAAAACATTTATTTTTTTCAAAAAATTCAATTGTTTGCTTATTGTTTTCTTTACTTGTCATAATAAACCATGGAATTATAACATTATATTTTTTCTCTTGCTCTTTTATATAGTCTCCTAATAGTTCAAATAGTGATTTATGAGATTCTAAACCAATATCGTATGTCCCTTTTGGTCCATTGTGCCCTAACCTTGTACCTTGTCCTCCTGCCATTGTTACAACTGCTAATTTTCCTTGTTCTATTGCTTTCTCTCCTATATTTTCGTAATATTTATAATTTTCATATAATTTATATTTATCTAAATATTCCATTGGAGTTATTTCATCTTGATTTTGCTTTGTTTCTTTTTTAGTATTGTTGTATAAGTTTGCAATTAATTCAAAATTAATATTTTCTAATTGATTTAAAAATAATTTCTTTTTTTCTTCGTTTAATCTTTTATATTGTTCTTCTAAATGTTCTTGCCCATATTTCTTTAAAATATTTCGAATATCATCTATTTTATTGCTCATAGTGATTTTCCTTTCTGTTTTATAATATATAATATGTAATAAAGATAGATAAAATTTATCTATCTTATTTTTATATACTATTTATATACTATTTTTAGAAATTTATCAACTATTTTTTATAATTTTTCTATGTCTTTTTCTCCTGTTGTACTTAAAATTTTATTATATTGTAACATTATTTGATCTAAATTTTCTCCTACCTCTTGTATATCATAACAATCTATGATTTTTAAATTTTTATTGTTTTGATTTAAGCTCGCAATATTTTTATTTATTTGGTTAATATATTTTTCTTTTCCTTTTATAAAAACAGTGATCTTTTTATTTTCATTTATGTTTTCTTTTATTTTTTCAATTTTTTTTGTATCATCTTGTTTCCAATTTAATTTTAATATTTTACTCTTTTTATTTTCTTTTATATTTACTTTAGATAATAAATTTTTTATTGTATTTTCTAAATCATTTTCTGTTAATATAATAATTTCATTTTTGTTTTCTAAATTTTGGTCTATGTATGGTAAACTTACCATTTCAAAGTGATAATCACTTGCATAAAATGCACATATTTTTTCTTTTGTTATTTCGCCATTAATCATTTAAAAAACTTCCTTTCATTTATAAAATTATATAGAAATTGTGTTTTTTGACTACTGGTAAATTTTACCATTTCTTTACAAATATGTCAATAATATTTCAAATAAAATTCATCGCATTTTTCGACATTCAATTTTTATCCTTTTTTAGTATAAAATTTTCAAAATTGTTAATAATTAATTTAAAGAATATTTTTGAAATATTAATTATATGGAGGTAACATATGAAAAAAAATTTAAAAATGGTAATTATTTTAACTTTTCTCCTTTTACTGTATAGTTCTGTTTGTGCAGTATCTTATGCTCAGAGCATATCTTCTGATATTGCAGAAAGTGTTTTTAGGCTACATGTCATTGCAAATAGCGATAGTAAAGAAGATCAAAATTTGAAATATATAGTCCGTGATAATTTAATAGAATATATGAATTCAATTTGTAACAATTGCTCATCAAAGCAAGAAGCCATTTCAATAGTTGAAAAAAATAAAGACATTTTTGAACAAATTGCAATTAATACTATTAAAGAACAAGGTTATTCTTATCCTGTAAAAATAAATATTGGTAATTTTGAGTTTCCAACAAAAAATTATGGTGATATTTCTTTGCCAGCAGGTTTTTATGATGCCCTACGAGTTGAAATTGGAGAAGCAAAAGGTCAAAACTGGTGGTGTGTAATGTTTCCTCCATTATGTTTTGTAGATGTAACTTCTGGAATTGTTCCAGACGAATCCAAAGATTTAATGAAAGATAATTTATCAGAAGAAGAATTCGCTCTTGTTTCTAAAAATTCTAGTTCTGATATTCAATTTAAATTTAAACTATTAGAAATATTTAATAATTTAGGACTAATAACTGCAAAAAAATAGTTGCAAACATTGAAAGTTTATGTTATATTTTATTATGTAATAGAGTGTTATTATCACACTCTATTTTAATGTAATAATTTTAATTGGGGGTAATTTTTTGGAAAAACTAGTAATAAAAGGTCCAACACCTTTAAAAGGTGAAGTAACAATCAATGGTGCTAAAAATGCCGCTGTTGCAATTTTACCTGCAACTCTTTTAATTGATGGTACATGTACAATTGAAAATTTACCAAATATAAGTGATATAAAAATTTCGTGTGAAATATTAGAAAAATTAGGCGCAAAAATAACCTGGAATGATAAAAATAGTATTACTATAGATACAACTCATATAAATACAACAAAAGCACCTTTAGATTTAACTAGCAAATTTAGAGCTTCTTACTATATTATTGGTAGTATGCTAGGTAGAAAAGGAGAAATAGAAGTTGGTATGCCAGGCGGTTGTAAACTTGGTGCAAGACCAATTGATCAACATATAAAAGGCTTTGAAAGTTTAGGCGCTAATGTTACTGTTGAAAAAGGCACTATTTATGCAAAAGCAAAAAAATTAACAGGTAGCCAAATTTATATGGATATTGTATCTGTTGGTGCAACTATTAATGTTATGCTTGCAAGTGTTTTGGCAAAAGGTACAACTACAATTGATAATGCTGCAAAAGAACCTCATATTGTTGATGTTGCCAACTTCTTAAATACTATGGGTGCTGACATTAGAGGTGCTGGTACAGATGTTATTAAAATAAATGGAGTACCAAAATTACATGGAAACAGTACTTATTCTGTTGTTCCTGACCAAATTGAGGCAGGTACTTTTATGCTAGCTGCTGTTGCTACTAAAGGCGATTTAGTTATAAAAAATTGTATTACAAAACATTTGGAATCTATAACAGCTAAAATTTTAGAAGTTGGTGGAAATGTAGAAGACAATATTGATAGCATTCACGTTTGGTGTAATAAAAGGCCAAATAAGGCAACAATTAAAACATTACCATACCCAGGATTTCCAACAGATTTACAACCTCAAATGGGAGTAATTCTTGCTTTAGCAAATGGAAATAGTATGATTCATGAAAGTATTTGGGATTCTAGATTTCAATATACTGATGAATTAAATAAAATGGGAGCCAAAATAACAGCTCAAGGAAAATCTGCTTTTTTTGAAGGTGTTAAAAAATTAATAGGTGCTCCAGTATATTCTACTGATTTAAGAGCAGGTGCTGCACTTGTAATTGCTGGAACAGCTGCAGAAGGTATAACTGAAATTTATAATTTAGAACATATTGACCGCGGATATGAAAATATAGAAGAAAAATTTAGAAAAATCGGAGCAGATATCAAAAGAATATCAGAATAAACAAAGGGAAAATATTATGTTGAATTTTTGTAGTTTGTATAGTGGAAGTAATGGAAATAGTTTATTAGTTGAAACAGAAAATACTAAAATATTAGTAGACGCTGGTGTTAGTAGTAAAAAAATTGAAAATGCTTTATCTGACATTAATATAGAGCCTTCGTCTTTAGATGGTATTTTAGTTACTCATGAACATATAGATCATGTACAAGGATTAGGAACTTTTTCAAAAAAGTTTGATATTCCTGTTTTTGTTAATCAAAAAACTTTAGATGCCATGCCAAAACAAAGGGATAAAATTGATTGTAAAAATATAAAAACTTTTGAAATTTCAGAAAAATTTTTTATTGGAGATTTAAATATTAAACCATTTTCTATCCCACATGATGCTGTTAATCCTTGTGGATTTAACATTTGGAAAGAAAACAAAAAAATAAGTATTGCAACAGATATTGGTCATATGACAACAAATATTTTAAAGCAATTAGAAGAAAGTTTATTTATTATGCTAGAAGCAAACTATGATCCAGAAGTTTTACGATGCTCTTCTTATCCATTTAGTTTAAAATATAGAATTTCTGGACCAAATGGACATTTATCCAATGAAATGGCTGGTAAAACTATATGTCATTTATTAGATTCTGGTTTAAAACAGGCTATGCTTGGACATTTAAGTAAAGAAAATAACTTTCCTGAACTTGCTTATCAAACTGTTATAAATGAACTAATGACCAATAATTCATTCGATAAAAGTTCTTTGCAATTAAATGTGGCAAGCAGAGAAAAACATAGTAAATTAATTAATATTTAGACGACGTATTTTAGTCGTCTATTTTAAAAGGAGTTTTGTTTTATGTTGACAATTAAAATTATTTGCGTTGGTAAATTAAAAGAAGATTATTTAAAATCTGCTGTTCAAGAATATTCCAAGCGATTATCTAAGTATTGTAAATTGGATATTGTGGAACTAACTGATGAAAAAATACCAGATAAATTAAATGAAAGTATTGCACAAGAAATTAAATTTAAAGAATGTGAAAATATTCTTCGCCATATAAAAAATGATTCTTATATTATAGCTTTAGATTTAAATGGTAAACAATATTCTTCTGAAGAGTTTTCAAAAAAATTAGATAATATTTCTATGAAATCAAGTAATGTCACTTTTATAATAGGTGGTTCTTTAGGATTTAATAAACACTTATTAGATTTGTGTCACGAAAAAATCTGTTTTTCTAAAATGACTTTTCCTCATCAATTGATTAGAGTTTTTCTTTTAGAGCAAATTTTTAGGGCTTTTAAAATATCAAATGGCGAAACTTACCATAGATAAATATATATTGGTTTTGTAGAGAAAATACTGAAAGAAATTATATACAAAAAATATTTATAGGGGCGAACTTAAAAATTCATACAATTAATTGCACTTTTTCTATAAAGGGGGATTTATTTTCTCTACAAAAATAAAAACTTAATTATGAAAAAATTTTTTGATTATTTCTTGACTTAAAATATAAATTATAACTTCTCTAATAATTGAAAAAATTAATATGAATAATATAAATTTGATTATCATGTTTGTGATTATATCCTAATTTTTTCCATTTGTCAACAAAAACTTTTTGACAAAGTTCGACAAAAATCGTATTTATCAATTCTTATAACATAATTCTACATACTATAACACTTACTAAAATTCCTATTAAATCCGCTGTTAATGCTGCAAATAATATCCCTCTAGTCTTTTTTATTTTTACACAACTTGTATATACAGCAATTGTATAAATTGTCGTTTCTGTTGAACCCATAATTATAGATGCCATCATTCCAATTACATTATCAACTCCATAAGTTTTCATTATATCTACTGCAACTGCTGTTGCTCCACTTCCTGAAATTGGTCTTAACATTGCAAGTGGCATAAGTTCACTCGGAAAATGTATAACATTTAAAAGTGGTGTTATAAATCTAATTATTATATCTAAAATTCCAGAATCTTTTAGCGCACCAATTGCAATAAATAACCCTATTAGTGTTGGAAAAATACTTAAAACTATTTCTAATCCTTCTTTTGCTCCATCTAAAAAATCATCAAATACTTTGTTTTTTTCCATAGACGCATAAATAACAATTATTAAAATAATAAGTGGCATTGCTAAATTTGATATAAAATTTACTATTTTCATTATTTTCTACTCCTTTTTGCTGATTTTTATTAGTATTTTAGTGGCTATTATTCCGCCCTACTGCTGCACATATTGTAGCAATCCAAACAGGAAAAATAATTTTAGTTGGATTGCTAGAACCTAATGAATTTCTAATAGCAATAACCGTTGTTGGTATTAGTTGAATTGATGCTGTATTAATAACTATAAACATCATCATGGAATTTGTTAAGGTATCTTTACTAGTGTTTTCTTTTTGCATAGATTTCATGGCTTTTAAACCTAAAGGTGTTGCAGCATTTCCTAATCCTAAAATGTTTGCAATCATATTCATCGATATTTCTTTTTTTATCTGTTTATTTTTTTTAATTTCTGGAAATAATAAATTAATAACAGGATTTAAAATTTTTACTAATTTATCAATTATTGTTGTTTTATTAGCAATTTGCATTATTCCATTCCATAAGCATATAGTTCCAAGTAAACTTATACATAAATTAATTGCATCACTGGTACTTGCAAAAATAGAAGAATTTAATTTTTCTAAATTACCAGAAAAAATTGCATACGAAAATGAAATTATTATAAATGCAGGCCATATCTTATTTAACACGTTTATCACCTAAATAATTTTATTCAAAACTTGACTTTTTATTACAATATAATTGACCAGTATTTTTATTTATGATATATTAATAAAGGATTGAATAAATAATAACATTTAAGGAGGATGATGATTATATGAA
>CANRFX010000004.1 GCA_947629995.1 uncultured Clostridia bacterium
TGCTTTTAAATAGCCTCCTAAAGTTTTTATTAAATCTCTTAAATGATTTCCTATTTTTTTTACCCAAAGTTTCGGTAAATGATGCTCTATTTGGTCTAATATATATATTTTATCTACACAAATAAAATAAAGAGCAACAACTGTTATTCCTATGCAAATAGCAATTGATGGCAAACTAGTAATAAAATTAATTAATCCTGTGAGAATGCGTCTTAACCAATTTGAAGCTGTTTCTAAAAAATTACCAGTCGAATTTTGAATAACTCCTAATATTTCATCTGATAAATGAATTTTATCAAAATTAAAATGATTAATAAAAGCTTGAAACTGTATGTAAGCTTTATCAAAATAATCATTTAAGCTTTGTAGTAAATTAGAAGATTCAGAAAATAAAGTCGCTAGAATCCATCCGAATTCCACCTAATATGATTAAAGACACCAATATAAAAATAATAATAGAACTACTTCTTCTTGTTAAATGAGTTTTATTCATCATAAGAGATATTATAAAAGCAACTAAAAATGGCATATAAAAAATAGAAAGTTTAAAAGCGATATATAAACCCAATAAAATAAGTGCTACATACAATATATTTTTTAAAACTCTTGTCCAATAATTAATATCAATAATCATACATTTCCTCCTCAAGTATATTGTATGTAAAAGAACGGAATAATATCCGTTCTTTAATGTTTAATAGATTAAATTTTTACTCAGCGTTTTTATTTCCATCACAATTACAAATATTTTCCATTGTATCACATACTTGTTCTTTTCCTAATTGCTCATCATGATGAGTTAAATCTCCTATACTTAAAATTCCTACTATTTGATTATTACTATCACATACTGGCAATCTTCTTATTTGATATTGTGACATTTTGCTTTGTGCATTTGTCATTTCTTCATCTTCATGACAAGTGCATACGTTACATGTCATAATATCACTTACTTGACAAGTTTTTGTATCTTTATCACAAGCTACTGCTCGAAGTAATATATCACGATCTGTTACAATACCACAAATTTGATTATTTTCGTTGCAAACTGGAATACAACCAACATGATTTTCTCCCATCAATTTTGCCACATGATTTAAATTTGTATTTGGTTTAACACAACATACATCATTACACATACAATCTTTTACTTTCATATTACTACCACCTTTCAAAATTTCTCAATTTTATTTTTTGCAAAATTCAAATTTATATCCTTGAAAAATTTCAAAAAAATGGTGAATTTTTCTAATATAAAGTTCTTGGCATTATTGGTGGTCGCTGCTGATTATCTGGTTGATTTGGTGGAAATGGTGGTCTAAATCCTGATCCGCCTGGGAATGGTGGCCTATTATTAGGTCTATTTGGACGATTTCCTAATAATTCTCTAATCAATAAAATTCTAATTAAATCCCTTAAAGAATTATTCTTCGGTCCTCTATCATCTCCTCTTTTTTCAGACGTTGATTCCTTCTTTATATTACTTGTTGGAGTACTTCTGTTATTAACTGATGATGATGTTTGATTATTTAAATTGATATTAATTTTTACTTCATTTTCCGTTTCAATTGAACGGTAAATTTCCTCTGTTAATTCATCAACTAATTTAGAATTTACGGGTTTTGTATTAGTCATACATGCTTTTGAAATCATAGGATATACAATTTTATAAATTTCAGGATAACAACCTTCTAACTCAGTATTTTGCTCATAATTTGAATAATCATTTAAATAATTAATTGGATAATATTGAGCTTCTTCAAAATGATTATTATTATAATTTGGATATCCTAAGATGCTCCTTATGTATTCTTCATATGTTTCATTATTATACATATTTATAACCTCCTTAATTTTTGTATATTATATGTACAAAATATTAAGAAGGTTATCATCTTAAAGTTTATTTACTAAATTTTTAAATTGATTTCCACGATCTGCAAAATCTTTAAACATATCAAAACTTGCACTAGCAGGAGAAAATAAAACTACATCTCCTGGTTTTGAGAATTTTTCTCCAAGTTTTACAGTTTCTTCTAAACTATCACATATATATATTGGTAATTCTTTATTTTGAATTTCTAATTCTTTTTTTACAGCATCAAAAATTTTTCCAGAAGTTTGACCAATTAAAATTAGTGTTTTTACCTTTTCCACAATTGGTTTTGCAAGTGGCTCGTAATCTAAATTTTTGTCATATCCACCAGCAATTAATATGATATTTTCGTCAAATGCATTTAATCCGTGATAATGTTCTTGTAGGTGAAGAACTTGCTGAATCATTATACCATTTTACTTCATCTTTCTGTCTAATTAACTCAATTCTATGTTCTACCGGTTTAAATTCTTTAATAGCTTCTTTTGCATCTTCAATAGATACTAAATTTTTGGTTGCAGCAAGTACTGTTGCTATATTTTCTAAATTATGCTCACCTCTTAGAATTGCTTCATCTCCATTAAATATATGTCTTCTTATTCTGTCTTCACATTCTTTTATTACTTTTCCATCAACAATAAACCCATTGTCTAATTTATGTTTTCTGCTAAAGAAAATAACTTTGCCATTTGCTTCTTTTTCACAACTTCTTGTTATTTCATTATCATAATTTAATACTAATATTCCATTTTCATTTTGATATTTGAAAATATTTTTTTTGGCTTCAATATATTCTTCATAATCTTTATGAATATTTAAATGATTTGGTGTTATATTAGTAATAACAGCAATATCAGGACTAACTTCCATTCCCATTAATTGAAAACTACTTAATTCTAAAACAAGTATATCTTCTGGTCTCATTTCTGGAAGTTTAGTAAAAAGTGGTTTTCCAATATTACCGCCAAGATATGTATTATATCCTGATTTTTGTAAAATACTATAAATAAGACTTGTTGTTGTTGTTTTTCCGTCACTACCTGTTACTCCAATAATTCTGCATGGACACATTTTCATTAGCATTTCAATTTCAGTTGTAATAATTGCTCCTTCATTTTCTTCTTTTTGCAACTCATATCTTGTTGGTAAACAACTTGGAGATCGAAAAATTAAGTCAAATCCATTTAAATTTTCTAAACAGTTTTTTCCAAAATAGTATTTAAATTGATAATTGTTTAATTCATTTATAATATTAGTTGGTATATCATTATACTCTCTTTCATCAAAAACAGTTACTCTTGCTTTTTTTTCATATAAATATTTCATTAATGGCAAATTACTTAGTCCTAATCCTATTATAGCCACTTTTCTAAATTTTATGTAGTCATTAAATTCCTTTAATTTTTGATTTTCATAATCCATTTCTGCACCTCTATTTTATTATATTTGCTTTTTCATTTTTTGTTCTTATTGCATTATATATCAAATGTAAAAAAAAGACAAATAAATATCTGTATATTTTTAAAATTTATCGGTTAAACTATTTTTGAAAATTGAATTGGAGGTGGATTTCAATGTCAGAAAAAAATAATAAAAACAATAAAAATAACAATAAGAATAATAACAACAATAACCAAAACAATAACAATAATGAAAAACAAAACAATAATAACTGCAGATAGTTATATGTTTCAGAACTTGTAGTGAATAATTAAACGGAATTAAGATTTTTAAACTGTTTACTTTACTTAAAATCTTAATTCCGTTTTTAATTAAATATTATATTTTTCTCTTTTTTGATAAGTTGTGTGCAACAATTTTTCTGCACGATAACTTCCTGGTTTTTCTAAATATTCTTCATATATTTTCTTTAATATAGGGTTTTCATGTGATTTACGTATATGGCTTTTTTCATCAATTGAATATAAACTATCTGCTCTTAATTTTCTTACATCTACTTCTGAACGTATTTTAGAACTTTTAATTGGTTGTCCTCCACCCATTACACATCCACCTGGGCATGCCATAATTTCTACAAATTGATAATCTGCTTTTCCTGATTTTATCTCTTCTAATATTATTTTTGCATTTGATAATCCACTTGCAGCAACCACTTTTATTTCTTTTCCAGCAATATTCAATGTAGCTCTTTTTATTCCATCTCCACCACGCACTTGTTCAAATTCTATTTTTTCTAAGTCTTTACCTGTTAATGTATCTTGTGCTGTACGAAGAGCTGCTTCCATAACACCACCTGTTGTCCCAAAAATAGCAGCACTTCCTGTTGCTTCTCCCATAGGGTCATCAAATTTACTATCTTCTAGCTCTACAAAATCAATATTTGCTTGTTTAATCATTCTAGCAAGTTCACGTGTAGTAATTACATTATCTACATCATAAAGTCCGTTATTTTTCATTTCTAGTCTTTGTCGTTCAAATTTTTTTGCAATACATGGCATAACAGAAACAACATACATTTTGCTTGGGTCAATTCCTTCTTTTTTTGCATAATAAGATTTTAAAAGTGCTCCAAACATTTCATGAGGTGATTTGCAACTTGATAAATGTGGTAAAAGTTCTGGATAATTCATTTCTATATATTTAACCCATCCTGGGCTACAAGAAGTAATCATAGGAAGATTGTAATTGTTTTTTAATCTTTCTACAAATTCATTTGCTTCTTCCATAATAGTAAAATCAGCACCTGTATTGGTATCAAATACTCTATCAAATCCAAGCCTTTTTAATGCTGTTATCATTTGTCCTGTTACATTACTTCCTATTTTCATTCCAAATTCTTCACCAAGAGCTACCCTTACCGCTGGTGCTGTTTGCACTACAACAAATGTATCTGGATCTTTTAATTTTTCCCATACTTCTCCGAGTTGTTTCTTTTTCGTGCAAAGCTCCAGTTGGACAAGCTTCAATACATTGTCCACAGAAAGTACAGTTAACATCTTTTAGACTTTTATTTCCTACAGTTGAAACACATGAATCAAATCCTCTATTAATACAGTCAATTGCACCAATACCTTGAACTTTTTTGCAGGTAGCAACACATCTTCTGCATAAAATACATTTATCAAAATCCCTTACTATTGATGGAGATAAATCGTCAATTTCATGTTCCGTTATTTTTCCTTTAAATTCTACATCTAACACATTAAATTTTCTTGCTAAATTTTGTAGTTCACAATTTCCAGAACGTGTGCAAGTTAAACAATCCACTTTATGATTTGAGATAATCAAATCTAAAACTACTCTTCTTGCTTCTGTAACATTTGGCGTATTTGTATGTACCACCATTCCTTCTTGGACTTTTTCAATACAAGAAGTAGCAAAGCCTCTTCTACCTTCAACTTCTACAATACACATTCTACAGTCTCCGACTTCATTAATGTCTTTTAAAAAGCATAAAGTCGGAATATCAATCTGTGCCTGTTTTGCAGCTTCTAGTATTGTTGTTCCTTTTTTTACTTCTATATCTTGACCATCAATTTTTAAGTGAACCATATTATTTTCCATGTCGTTCCTCCTCTTAAATAGATTTATAATTTAATATATTATTGGATGGGTGTTTTTTGACCCCGTCCCAAAAATCACCCTATTGCCTTAAATGGGCAATTAGTTAGGCAAGTGCCACATTTTATACATTTTTCTTGATTTATTTTTCTTTTTTCTCTTCCTTCTCCTTCGATTGCATTAACTGGACAATGTTTTTGACATAAGCCACATCCTTTACATTTTTCTTCATTTATTGTTATTTTTGACATTGCTTTGCATTCCAAGGCCCTACAATTTTTGTCTATTGCATGTTCTTCAAATTCATCTCTAAAATATCTTAGTGTACTAATTACAGGGTTTGGTGCACTTTGTCCGTAGTCCACATACACTTGCTTTTTGAATGTTGGTTGCTAATTTTTCTAATTTGTGGATGTCTTCTTCTGAACCTTTTCCGTCACATAATTTTTCTAAAATTTCTAACATTCTTTTGGTTCCAATTCTGCAAGGTGTGCATTTACCACAACTCTCACTTACTGTGAATTCTAAATAAAATTTTGCTAAGCTTACCATACATTTTGTGTCATCCATAACAATAAGTCCACCGAGAACCCATCATAGAACCGATTTCTTTCAATGATTCATAATCAATTGGTGTGTCTAAATGTTCTTTTGGAATACATCCTCCAGATGGTCCTCCTGTTTGAGCAGCTTTAAAATCTCTACCATTTGGAATTCCTCCACCAATATCATAAACAATTTCTCTTAATGTTGTTCCCATAGGTACTTCTACTAAACCAATGTTATTTACGTTTCCGCCTAATGCAAATACTTTTGTTCCTTTTGAATTTTCTGTTCCTATAGAAGAATACCATTTGCTTCCTTTTAAAATAATTTGTGCTATATTACTATATGTCTCAACATTATTAATCAATGTTGGTTTACCCCATAAACCACTTTCTGCTGGGTATGGTGGCTTTAATCTTGGTTGCCCACGTTTTCCTTCAATAGATTCTAGTAAGGCTGTTTCTTCTCCACATACAAATGCCCCTGCTCCAAGTCTTATTTCTATATCAAAGTCAAAATCTGTATCAAATATATTTTTTCCGTAAAATTCCGTAATCTCTTGCTTGTTCAATTGCAATTTTTAATCTTTTTACTGCTATTGGATATTCTGCTCTTACATATATAAAGCCTTTGTTAGCTCCTATGCAAAATGCTGCAATTGCCATTGCTTCTAAAACAGAGTGTGGATCTCCTTCTAATATACTTCTATCCATAAATGCCCCTGGATCTCCTTCGTCTGCATTACATACTACATATTTTTGTTTATCTTCATATGCTTTTGTTAGTTCCCATTTCTTACCTGTTGGAAAGCCTGCTCCTCCTCTACCACGAAGACCAGATTTTTTTATTTCCTCAATTACTTCTTCTGGAGTCATTTCTTTTAAAACTTTTTCTAAAGCTTTATACCCATCAAATGCTATGTATTCATCAATTTCTTCTGGATTAATTACACCACAATTTTTTAATGCAATTCTTTTTTGTTTTTTATAAAAGTTTAAATCATCTAAAGAGTCTACTTTGCTTCCATCAATATCTTTTGCAAGCAATCTTTCTACTTTATTTCCTTCAATGATATGTGTTTGTATAATTTCTTCACAATCTTCAGGTTTTACCATAGCATAAAATGTATCTTCTGGACGAATAATTACAATAGGACCTTTGGCACATAAACCAAAACAACCTGTTTTTATTACTCTTACATTGTCAATATTTTTTTCTTTTAGAATTCTTTTAAATTCTTCTAAAATTTGTGGTGACTTAGAAGAAGTACATCCGTGTACCATGACAAACTAAAATATGTTTTTCCCTAGTATCTGCTTTTGTATTTATCCTTAAATCTAATTCTTTTCTTTTATTTTCGCGTATTTGGTGAATTTCTTCTACTGTTTTCATTAGAATTCCTCCTTGTTAATATTGATTATTTACTTTTCATTAATTCATCTAAAACTTGGTCTAATTTTTGAACTGTTGCTTTTCCATAAACTTCTCCATTTACTGTAAATACTGGTGCTAGGCCACAAGCTCCTACACATCTTGTTTCTTCAATTGAAAACATTCCATCAGGCGTTGTTTCTCCGAACCTGAATTTTTAGTCTATCTAATAATCTATCCATTATTTTTTGAGATCCTTTTACAAAGCAAGCTGTACCTAAGCATACTGATATGTTATACTTTCCTTTTGGTTTTAACGAAAATCTAGAATAAAATGTAACAACTCCATATATTTCTGCCATAGGCATAGATAAAAATTCTGATAATTCTTTTTGTGCATCCATTGGTACATATCCGATAATGTTCTTGTACTTCATTTAACATTTGAATTAAATTATCTTTTTCTGGCTTATATTCTGAAAAAAGTTTCTCCATAAATTTATCTTGCATGTTTTGTTCCTCCCTTTAATATAAATATATTAAACTACTAATTAGATTATATCAAAATCAAAATTTTAATACAATGATTTTTAAAAATTTTATATTTTTTTGTCATTTTTTGTTTTTTATTGACATTTTTGTTAAAAAGTGGGATACTAATGTTAACAATAAAATAAAAGGAGGAGTTACTATGGGATACGACTATTATTATCCGTCTGATTATGCAATGGCTGCAGGTATTACTGCATTTTTTGGTGTTTATATGGTTATTCTCATTGCTATTGTTGTTATTCAAATTGTTGCTATGTGGAAATTATACACAAAAGCTGGAGAAAAAGGATGGAAATCTATTATACCAATTTATAATTACGTAATTCTATTCAAAATTTCTGGTTTATCACCTTGGCTATTACTTATTTTCCTTGTAACAATAATTCCATTTGTTGGATGGATAGCAGATGTTGCATTGATGGCTGTTTTAGCATATAAACTTGCAAAATCTTTTGGAAAAGATGGTGCATGGGCTGTTGGTCTTTATTTCTTACCAAGTATTTTCTACATGATTTTAGCATTTGGATCATCTACATATGTAGGACCTGGTGGAGAGCCAACAAATGTTGTTGCTACAACATCATCAAAAGAAGAAGAAAATTAATAAAAACCACTTTTATAGTGGTTTTTTTCATATTAATTCATTTGAACTGTTCCTACAATATTATTAATATCATCTATATTATATTTTTTCATATAATCTTCGATTCCAATTACAGTTTTTACACTTGTATATGGATCAATAAAATTACCTGCTCCAATTGAAATTGCTTGTGCTCCTGCTAGCATAAACTCAATAGCATCATCACCATTTACAATTCCACCCATACCTAAAATTGGAATATTAACTGCTTGTGATACTTGATACACCATACGAACAGCAACAGGTTTAATTGCAGGTCCTGAAAGTCCACCTGTGTTATTTGCAAGTACAGGTCTTTTTTTATCTATATCAATTTTCATTCCAAGTAAAGTATTAATTAAAGACACTCCATCTGCTCCAGCATCTTCTACTGCTTTTGCAATAGATGCAATATCTGTAACATTTGGTGTTAATTTTACAAATAATGGTTTATCTAATACCTTCCTTACTTCCTCAGTTACTTTTTTTACTCCTTCATAAGTATTTCCAAATGCCATACATCCTTCTTTAACATTTGGACAAGATAAATTCAACTCTACTCCATCAATATCTAAAGTATTTAATATTTTGCATAATTCTACATATTCATCTATACTACTTCCACACGCATTTACAATAATAGCAGTATCAAAACTTCTTAAAAAAGGTAAATCATTTTGTGCAAAATATTCTACACCAGGATTTTGCAATCCGTATACTATTTAACATTCCACTTGCTGTCTCATATACTCTTGATGGTTTATTTCCATTTTTAGGCTTTAATGAAGTCCCTTTTGTTATTATTCCACCTAATTTGCTTAAATCAAAAAAATTACTATATTCTCTTCCATAGCCAAATGTACCTGATGCAACAGTAACTGGGTTTTTCATTTTAATTCCTGCAAGATTAATTTTTGTATTCATTCTATTTTAGTCCCTCCATTCCTTTTTCCTTTATTATTTTTACTTCTGATTCAATATCAAAATCTGATATTTTTTCAATAAAATCTATAATTTTATTCAATTTTAAATATTCAGGTTCTTCTTTTAAGGTTTTCATATATTTTTTTATTGAATTAAATTCATATTTATCAATTTTTGAATAGTTTTTTATTAATTTTTCATTCAGGCAATCATAATCGTGATAAAAAGTATCTTTACATTTCATAATTCTTGTACTTTCATTATGAAAATCAATATTATAAAAATAATAGTCTGTCAGTAAATGTAAAAAATAGCCTTTAAAATAGTCCTTTTTAATATCTATAGTTTTAGTATCTAAAAATTTATTAAAATCAATAAAGTAGTTATAATTTCCCCATTTTCCATAATGCGATTTTGATTTGTCTTTTTCTATATCTGTCATTTTTTCATTTAAATCTGGAGCAATAACCCCTTTAATAAATTCTTGTTCATTTTCTATTTCGTTTTTATGTTTTTCAATATATTGTACTCCAACTGCCAAATGAATTGTAAATCCTGCCATTTTGTATTCTCCTTATTTATATTTCTACATCTTTACTATTGAATACAGGACCTGCTTTACATACATGTAAATATTCTGGACTATCTTTTGGACTACTTGCTGTTTTTACAGCACAACCTAAGCAAACTCCTAATCCACATGCCATCTTTTCTTCTAGTGAAATTTGGCAAGGAATATTTTTTTCAGCTGCTAGTTTTTGTACCGCTTTTAACATTGGAAGTGGTCCACAAGCAAAAATGCTATCAATTTTTTCTTTATTTATATCTTCTTCTAAGAAATTAATTGCAAAACCTTTTTTACCATAGCTACCATCATCTGTTGTTAAAACTAAGTTATTAGATACTTGTTTAAATTCTTCTTCTAATACCACTAATTCTTGATTTCTAAATCCAATATAAGTATTTACATTTTTATTATTGTTTTTTGCACATTTTGCAAGTTCATATAATGGAAAAATTCCAATTCCTCCACCAATAATTGCAATATTTTGATATTCTTCGTATTTAAAAGTTCCATATCCTAAAGGTCCTACCACATCAATTGATGATCCTACTTCTTTTTTTGATAAAATTTCAGTTCCTTTTCCTTTTACTTGAAAAATAAATTCTAAAATTCCATTTTCTCTATCTAAATTATAAATACTAATTGGTCTCCTTAAAAAAGGCTCTGTTTGTTCAGATACTCTTATCTCAACAAAATTACCTGGTTTGCTGTTTTTAACAATATTAGGTGCCTTAATACTAAACTTAAATAAATCTTTTTTTAATTGTTGTTTATTTACTAATTCGGCTAACAATAATTCTGGCATATTATTTCCTCCTTTTAATTTATTTTATTGCGCTTAATAATTCTTCTTTCATTCTAATTGCTTCTGCTCGTGTAGCCTTTGCATATTCTTCTTCAGAATACTTTTCTTTCCAATAATCTGATTTGTATGCACACATTAGGCTTCTGGAAGCATTTATAATTCCTCCTAAGCCATTTTTATCAAACCCTAAAGCAATGTCTTCTGCTTTACCTCCTTGTGCTCCATATCCTGGAATTAAAAAATAAGTATGTGGTGCAATTTTTCTTATTTGTTTTAGTTGTTCTGGATATGTCGCTCCTACTACTGCTGCAATACTACTATATCCATTGTCTCCTCTTAATTCTTCTCCCCATTTTTCAAGCAATTGACTTACTTGTATATATACTTCTTTTCCATTTTCTAATTTTAAATCTTGTAGTTCTCCAGATGATGGATTAGATGTTTTTACCAATACAAATATTCCTTTATTATATTTTTTACAATCTTCTATAAATGGCTTTACACAGTCAGTTCCCATATAAGGATTAACTGTTAAAAAGTCTACATCATAAATTGATTCTTCTAATTCTCCAATTTGTGTTTTACCTAAAAATGCATTTGAATATCCTTTTGCTGTTGACCCAATATCTCCTCTTTTTGCATCAGCAATAACTATCATTCCTTTTTCTTTTGCATATTCGCATGTTTTTTTGAAACTTTCCATTCCTGGTAATCCGAAACATCTCATAAAATGCAATTTGTGGTTTTATTGCAGGTATTATATCATATGTAGCATCAATTAATGCTTTGTTATATTCTATAATTGCACTTGCTGCTCCTTCTAAGTTTGCAGGATATTTATTTGTTACACATTTTGGTAACATTTCATATCTTGGATCTAACCCCATTACTGTAGGATTATTGGTTTGTTTTATTTTTTCTATTAATTTATCAATTGCATTCATTATTATCAATTTCCTTCCACTTTTTTACTTTTCAGTAATTTTTATTAAAATTAATTTTTTAATCAGTATAGACAACTCTTCCGCTAACTAATGTATATTTAACTTTTCCTTTTAATTCTTTACCAATAAATGGACTATTTTTTGATTTTGATACAACCATTTCTTTAGTGTATGTATATTTTTCATTTGGATCAAAAATTGTAATATCTGCAACTTTTCCTTCTTCTATAGTTCCTCTATCAATTTTTAACAAATTAGCTGGATTGTAAGAAGTAAGTTTTACTAAGTCCATATATGTTAGCTTTCCAGTATCAATTAAATTCATGATTTCAGCAGATAAGGCTGTTTCAAATCCAATAATTCCATTTGGTGCTGCTGCTAATCCTTTTTCTTTTTCATCTTCTGCATGTGGTGCATGGTCAGTTATTATACAATCAATAGTTCCTTCTTGTAACCCTTCTATAATTGCTTGTCTATCTTTTTCTTCTCTTAAAGGAGGATTCATTTTTGCATTAACTCCTGATTTTAAAACTTCATCTACTGTAAATGAAAAATAATGTGGACACGTTTCACAAGTGATTTTTACCCCTCTTGCTTTTGCATCTCGAACCATATTTTTAGTTGTTTTGGTACTTATGTGACAAATATGTGCATGAACATTATTTGTTTCAGAAATTACAATTTCTCTTGCTGCCATAATTTCTTCTGCTTCTGGCAATACTCCATTTACTCCTAATTCATCTGCTACTTTTCCTGCATTAATTGCTCCTTGCGCTACTGATTTTTCTTCACAATGAGATGCAACAAAAGTTCCTAATTTATCTGCATTTATTATAGCTTCTCTCATCATTTTGCTATTTACTACTGGCATTCCGTCATCTGAAAATGCAATTGCCCCGGGCTTTTTTTAATTCTTCAAAATTAACTAATTCTTCACCTTTTTCTCCTTTTGATACAGACGCATATGGAAGTACATTACATAAATTAACTCTTTTTGCTTCTTCAATAATTTTTTGTAATACTTCTTTATTGTCTGGTGTCGGTTTTGTATTTGGCATAGGACAAATTGTAGTAAATCCACCTGCAACAGCACTTTTACTACCAGTTTCGATAGTTTCTTTATGTTCAAATCCAGGTTCTCTTAAATGACAGTGCATATCAATCATTCCAGGCATTACATATAAATTGGTACAATCAATTATTTTATCCGCTTCTGATTCTCCAATTGAATTATCAATTTTTGTTATTTTGTCATTTTCAATTAATACATCTCTTTTTTCAAAAATATTTGTTTTATAATCAATTAATGTTCCGTTTTTTAATAAAGTTTTCATTTTTAACCTCCTTGTTTTTTCTTATCTTATCATTTATCAAATATTTTTTCAATACTTTTATATAGTATTTATTGACAAATTTCATTTTTTTATTTACAATACATTCTAGAATAAATTTAAGGAGGAAAATTATGTCTGATATTGTATCATATTTATTTAAAACAAAAGCTGTTAAATTTTGTGAGGCAGATAAACCATTCTTTTTAACATCTGGAATGATTTCACCATATTTTGTTAATACTCATTTTTTATATGGAGATGAAAAAAGCGCAACTGAATTTTTATCTTATATTGATACATTACTTGCTGACCGTGTAAATTTACCACAAAAAGTGTTTGAAAATGTAAAAAAACAATATGAAAATAATGAAATTTTCAAATATACAATTGACACTATGGTTAAAGCTATTAAGAATAATGTAGATGTAAATGAAATTGATTATATCTCTGGTGGAGAAAGAAGAGATTGGTATTTTTCTAACATGATTGCCTATTTATTAAAAAAACCACATCTTACTTTATTTAAAGATATGGAGGCTTTTGTTAGCCCTTACGATTTTTCTTCTACTGCAAAAAAAATAACAGATTTAACTGGTAAAAAAGTATTAAATGCTTCTGATTTAGTAACGGCCGCTTCTAATTATGTTCGTTCTTGGATTCCAGCTATAAGAAATTTAAATGGAAATCTAGCTTGGACTTGTTATGTAGTAGATAGAAAACAAGGTGGAACTGAAGTTCTTGAAAAAGAAGGAATAAAAACAATATCATTAGCAGTAGTTGATGATAGCCTTTTTGAAAAAGCTTTTGAATTAGGAACAATTAATGAATCTCAATTAGAAATGTTAAAAGGATTTTACAATGACCCATATACAACTATGAGAGAATTTTTAGTAAATCATCCTGATTTCTTGGAAAATTCTTTAAAGGCTGATGAAAAAACTGCAAAAAGAGCAAAACTCTTAATTGATGGAAACTTATATAATTTATAAATTTGCACATTTGCAAAATGCCAATCGATTTATTTTGACTGGCATTTTTTGTTTTGTATTATATTATTACACTTAATTACTGTAACATTATTTGGAACATCTTTTGTTACTACACTATTTGCACCTATTTTAACATTATTTCCAATTTTAATTGGACCTAAAATCTTTGCTCCTGCACCTACCATAACATTATTTCCTATATCTGGATGTCTTTTATTTTTATCTTTTCCTGTTCCTCCTAATGTGCTATTGTGATAAATTGTACAATCATTTCCAATTGTCGTTGTTTCACCAATTACAATTCCCATTCCATGGTCAATAAACAGTCTTTTTCCAATTTTCGCCCCTGGATGAATTTCAATTCCAGTAAAAAATCTTCCTATCTGTGAAACAAGTCTTGCTAAAAATAAAAGCCTATGCTTGTATAGAAAATGTGCTAATTTGTGAAAAACTAATATATGAAATCCTGGATATAAAATAATTGCTTCTAAAACATTTCGGCAAGCAGGATCTTTTTTACTTATATTTTTTGCGTCATCATATAATTCTTTCAAAAAAAACATACATATCACCTATATTATGATATGCATATTCTTTCTATTATGAAATTAGTTTTTCCAATTCTTTTATTTTATCACGAACTTCTGCTGCTTTTTCGAATTCCATTTCAGAAGCATATTTTAACATTTCATCAGTTAATTTATTAATTGTTTCTTTTATATCTTCTTCTTTTTCTAATTTATATTCTACCTCAATATCTTCTGCTGTAGTAGCCGCAATATTATCTCTTACTGATTTTTGAATGGTTTTTGGTGTGATATTATGTTCTTTGTTATATTGTTCTTGAATTTTTCTTCTTCTGTTTGTTTCTGAAATAGCTTTTTCCATACTTTCTGTTAATTCATCTGCATACATAATAACTGTTCCATCAGTATTTCTAGCTGCCCTTCCTATTGTTTGAATCAAAGACCTTTCTGAACGAAGAAAACCTTCTTTATCTGCATCTAAAATTGCAACTAGTGAAACCTCTGGAATATCTAGTCCTTCTCTTAGAAGATTTATACCAACTAGTACATCAAATTCTCCGTAACCTTAAATTACGTATTATTTCCATTCTTTCTAATGCCTTTGTCTCAGAATGCATATAAGTTACTTTAACATCTAAACTTTCTAAATACTTTGTTAAATCTTCTGCCATTTTCTTAGTTAAAGTAGTAACTAATACTCTTTCATGTTTTTCTACTCTTAGTCTAATTTGTTCTAATAAGTCATCAATTTGATTAGTTACTGGTTTTACTTCTATTTTTGGATCTAATAATCCAGTTGGTCTTATAATTTGTTCAACAACATTTTCTTTTGAATGTTCTTTTTCGTATTCTGCAGGTGTTGCACTAACAAATATAACTTGATTCATTCTTTCTTCAAATTCATTAAATTTTAATGGTCTATTGTCAAAAGCAGATGGAAGTCTAAATCCATAATCAACTAAAGATTGCTTCCTTGCCCTGTCTCCATTATACATTGCTCTTACTTGTGGAATTGTTGCATGTGACTCATCAATTAAAAGTAAAAAATCATCTGGAAAGTAATCAAATAATGTATATGGCGGTGTCCCTTCTGCCCTTCCGACTTATGTGTCTTGAATAATTTTCAATTCCGGAACAAAAGCCTGTTTCTTTCATCATTTCAATATCAAAATTTGTTCTTTCTTCAATTCTCTGTGCTTCAATTAATTTATTTTGAGATTTAAAATATTTTACTCTTTCTTCCATTTCTTGTTCTATCGTAATTATTGCACGCTCCATCTTCTCTTTTGTTGTAACATAATGAGAAGCAGGTGAAATTAAAATATGGCGCCTTAATCCAATTGATTTTCCAGTTAAAGGATTAATTTCTATAATTTTTTCAATTTCATCTCCCCAGAATTCTACTCTAACGGCGGATTCTGATTTATCAGAAGGGTAAATTTCTACAATATCTCCTTTAGCTCTAAATGTTCCTCTTTTAAAATCAATTTCATTTCTTGTATATTGCATAGTGATTAATTTTTTTAAAATTTGATCTCTTGGTTTTTTCATTCCAGGTCTTAAAGATAACATCATTCCTTGATAATCAATTGGGTCTCCTAACCCATATATACAAGAAACAGAGGCTACAATAATTACATCTCTTGTTTCAAATAATGATAATGTGGCAGAATGCCTTAATTTATCAATTTCATCATTTATTGATGAATCTTTCTCAATGTAAGTATCTGATGATGGAATATAACTTTCTGGCTGGTAATAATCATAATAACTAACAAAGTACTCAACGCTATTTCCGAGGGAAAAACTCTTTGAATTCGCTATAAAGTTGTCCAGCTAGTGTTTTATTATGTGCTAAAACTAGTGTTGGTTTTTGTACTTTTTCGATTATATTTGCCATTGTGAATGTTTTTCCGAGAACCTGTAACCCCAAGTAAAGTCTGGAATTTTTTGCCCATCTTTATTCCATTTGATAAGTATTCTATTGCTTCTGGCTGATCGCCAGTTGGTTTATAATTTGATATTAATTTAAACATTTTTCCTCCCTTTGTGACCGATAAAAACGACAACCTTTATATTTTTAAACTAAATAATACTAAGTAATATTAACTTTGAAGTCATTTTATTATCCTCTATTGTAATAATCATCTCAAATTACTCGTTTGTTTAACTATTATTCTATAATAATTCATCTACATATTTTATAAAAATTGCACTTTGGATTAAATCAATTATTGAATATACTAGCATTATTATTCCTATAGTTAAAATTAATGCTCCACTTTGGAATAATATATATATACCACCAATTATCATTATAATTGACAATATTAATGATACATTCCACATACCCATCTGTGCTGCATGTAGCTTTAATGAAAACGATAATCTCATAAGTCCACTATATATTATCCAAATCGCTATCATAATTCTAAACATAGACTCTATTAAACCACTACAAAATATTGTAACCAATCCTATTATAATTGCAATAATTCCATAAATCAAATCATAATTATAAAAATCATATTTTCCTTTTGACAAAAAATAATCTATGCTTTTAACGATTCCAATAACAATAAATATTCCACCTAAAACATAAGATATTATTTTAATTGCTAAATCTGTTTTTACTATCATAAATATACCTATTATAGCAAATATTATAGACACTAATATATCTACCCATCCTGATTTTTTCAAAAATTTTTTCATTTTATTTTCCTCCATAATAATGTTATAAACTATTTACTATTCCATTAACATTTTTGACTTTCTTCCATTTTTTTATGAACTTCATATTTTAGATTCTCTACACTCTGTTTCTTATTACTATCAACACCTTTATATGTAATAGGTTCTAAAATACTCAAAGTAACATCCTTTTTTCTTTTAAATATTTTTCTTACCCCTTTAGGCTCTCTAAACTTAAATACTAGAGGAATTACTGGAACATTATTACTAATAGCAAAATCAAATGCTCCATTTTTAAAATTTCGTATTTTTTCGCAATAAGTCCATAAAGCTGCTTCTGGGTAAAAATGTACTACATTTCCTTTTTGGATAATATTGTTTACTTCTTTTATAAAATTTCTTTTATTGCTAATGCTTTGTGGAATAGGTATTGCCCTTAATAATTTAATTAATTTTCTAATCAAAGGCATTTTAAAACTTCCTTCTCGTGTTGTATAATATACTTTTTTCAATCCACATGCTAGTCCAACCATAGCACAATCTAAAAATAAGACATGATTTGAAACACTAACTGCTCATCCTTCTAAATGTTTGATATTTTCTTTACCTTCTATTTTTAAATCATATACTAATTTAGTAATTATTTTAATAATTGGATATGCTATTATATAATATAATAAATTTGAACATATTGAAAACAAAATGCTATTAGGCACATATTTATATGTTTCATTAATTTCAAATTTAAATGGTTCCCATAAATGAATAATATCACTATTTTCATCTTCAACTACAATATCTTTAGTAAGTGCTTTCATAGATTTCCCCTTCTATTACATTCTTTTATAATAAAATCAGATATATCATCACATACATTTTTATTTATATATTTCATTTGATTTTTCTTCATTTCATTTTGTAATTCTTTATTTTCCAATAACTCCCTTGTACTTTTTACTATTTGCTTTATATTATCACAGTTGTAGTTAGTCCACCTGGTTTGCTAAGTATGATTTCACTGCTTTTCATATACTCATTTAGTCTGTCTGTATATGGTATAGGTATAATACGATCATTATTTTTATAAATTTCTTTTAAGTTTTTTAATAATTTTGTATATTTCTTATTTTCTTCTAAATTTAATTTTTTTTTGCTTTCACTTTCTTCATACATTTGTGTATATTCTTTTGCTACTGGAATACCTAATGGTAATAATTTATTTTTATCAATTCCTTTGTTAACAAAATCTTGTTCTAATTCTTTATTAGGAATAATAAAATAATCTGGATCTGTTTCTTCCCAAAAGGGAATACTCACATAGTCAGTGGCAACTGCTATAAAATGTATTGGATATTCTTTTTTTACAGATGTTAATGCCTCAGCAGCAAATAAATGCATAGTTACAACATAATCATATTTACCCTTAATAATAAAATCTGCTTGTATTCCTTTTTCATTCAAATTTTTTTGTATTGCTAATGCTGCTGAATTATGTCCTCCACCTGTTCCACAAGATAAAATTAATACTTTATTCATTATAAATTCCCCTATACAACTAATACTTCACTTTCTTCTTTTTCTATTGGTAATTTAATAATAACTGTAGTTCCTACATTTTTTTTACTTTCTATTTCTATTTTTCCTTTTGATAGCTCTATAATTCTCTTTACAATTGCTAAACCTAGTCCAGTCCCTTTTGCTGAATGTGATTTATCTATCTGATAAAATCTTGTAAAAACTTTACTTTTTTCATCCTCATCCATTCCTATTCCATGATCTTTTATTCTAATTTCTATCCAATTATCTTTTTCTTTTAAATTAATATCAATTTTTCCATTCTGTTTTGAAAATTTTATAGCATTGTCCAATAAATTAATCCATACTTGAAATATTAAATCTTCATCACCATAAAAATATTTTTCATCCATACTTATATTAAATACTATTGCTTTTTCTCTCCATTTTGGCTCTAATAATGAAAGTGCTTTTCGTATTTGTTCGGAAATATCTATTTGTTCTATGTTTGTTATTTTGCTTTGATTTTGTAATTTTGAAAGTTTAAGTATATTAGTTGATAAATTCAATAGTCTACTTGATTCTTCCTCAATAATATCAATATATTCATTTTTTTCTTCTTTGGATATGTTATCATCTCTAAGTAATTGCGCAAATCCTTGTATTGAAGTTATAGGTGTCTTTATTTCGTGTGATACATTATCAACAAATTCTTTTTGCAAACTCTCTATACTTTCTAGATTCTTTACCATATCATTGAAATTGTTAGTTAGTTCACCTACTTCATCTTCTCTATATGTTTCTAATTTTATGCTAAAATCCCCAGCTGCTACTTTTTTTGCTGCACTTGACAACTTTGTTATGGGTAATATCATCTTTTTAGATGTAATTCTTACAATTACTAAACTAATAAAAATCGAATTTAGAATAAGTAAAAAAATTGCTCTTCTAACAATTGAAATAATTTCTTCAATTTCTTGTTCAGAAGTTAATTCAATTTGTAGTAATCTGTTAAGTGCTTGATTGTCTACTATTAAAAAGAATCCTATAATAGTAGCTACTAATACAATTACATTTCCAATTATAATATCTCTAATAAGTCCTCTTTGTATAGATTTTTTCTTTCCAAAAATTTTTTCAAACATATTTATCCTTTCCCATGTATTATGCCTTTGTATCCAACTCCTCTAATTGTAACAATCTCAAAATCATGGGCATCATACATTTTTTCTCTAATTCTCTTTATATGAACATCTATTGTTCTATAATCTGATTCGCTTTCTAACCCCCAAATTTCTTCTATTAACTCTTGTCTTGTAAAAATTGTATCAGGCGTACTTAACAATTTATATAATAGTAGAAATTCTTTTTGTGCTAGAAAATATACTTTTTCCTTTTTAGTAACACTTAATTGATCATAGTCCAGAACTAAATCTCCTGCCCTTATTTTTCTTTCATTCGCACTTTGACTTCTTCTTAACAGCACTTGTACCCTTAAAAGTAATTCTTCTATATTTATTGGTTTTACCATATAGTCATCTGCACCTAATAGAAAGCCTTGTTTTTTATCTTTTATATCGCTCTTGGCTGTGATTAATAAAATAGGAGTTTTATATTTAGAATCTCTTAATTCTTTTATTAATTGAAATCCATCCATTTCTGGCATCATAATATCACTTATTATTAAATCAATATAATTTTGATCTAACACTTCTAATGCTTCATTTCCATTAAATGCTTCATAAGTATTATAACTATTCTTTTTTAAGCATGTTACAATTAATTTTCTTAAATTTTTATCATCTTCTACAATTAAAATATTAAACATTTTTCACCTCATTTTTTTTCTTTATAATCAATTTATCACATGCTGCAATAACTGCTGGTAATAGGAATATAATCAATATTGCCGAACATAAAGCTCCTTCTGATATTGTTTTGCATATCATTGATGTAATTGCTGAAGAAAAATGTCCAACAATTAAAGTAACAATAATTAAGATTGATGCTGATGTTAGTATTGTATGTATTGACTTATTATATGAATTTATAATTGCATTTTTTACATCCATTGTTTTTCTATGTTCAATATAATATGATGTGTATAAAATTGCATAGTCAATTGTTGCTCCCATCAATATACTTTGAACGATTAGAAGTGCTATAAAATAAACTCCTTCTCCTGAAAATGATAATATTCCCATTATTGTATAAACTGCACATTGTATTGTGAGTACAAGAATTGCTGGAATAACAGCTGATTTAAATGTTATTGCAACTACAATAAATATTAAGACCATTGTAAGAATTGTTATAAAGTTTAATTCATTATCAAAACTTTGACTCATCTCATAAGCCATTGGAGAATCTCCAATTATATAAAATTCATCTACATTTTCTCCCAATTTATCTTTTATCATTTGTATGAATTCAAAAGTTTCTTCTGATTCTAAATCAAACTTTGTATTAATAATAATTCTTGAATATTTATCTCCTATTAGCATTTCTTTTGCATCATTTATTGTATCTTTACTTTCTGTTATATTATTTCTCATATCTTCATCTATGAAATCATTAAACCTACTATCTTTTAATATATTTTCATTTAAAAAATTAACAAATTTTTCAACGGTTAGTGTCCATTCATTATTATAATCTCTGCTACTTCCATAATATATATATAATAAATCAACAGTATTTTTATCTAAATCATTAGTTAATTTACTTAACATTGCAAATATTTCATCTTTTGAATATTCTACATTATTTATACTTGCATTTATTACATTATTAATGGTGTTAATCTTTGTTTTAGAATCTTCATCAAAATTTTCTGCATAATCTTGATTTTTCATTACATCATTTGCTAGAAAACTAACAAATTCTTTTAATGACATAGTCTGATTTGTATTTATATATTTGAAACTATATAATCCATAAAGTAAATTCAAATCATTTGTATTAATTCCTAGCAGTTCACTTAATTCAACACTACTATACTTTTGTCCGTTTAACACTCCATTCATAACTTTTTGTACTAAACTTAAACTACTAATTGTATTATTATCTAATTTATTAGACAAAGTCGAATCGTTTTTATGATTTAACATAAATTCTACAAATTCTTTTGGTGTTAATTTTAATGTAGTTTTCTCTGAAGAATATAATATATAGATATTTTTACTGTTTGATAAATCAATTCCCATAAATTCTGCTAGTTCGTTATATGAATAACTTTTTTTATTTATTGAGCTATCCATAATATTTGAAAGAAATCTTAATTGATTAAGAGTTTCATTATCTATACTACCTTTGATAGTTTCATTATCACTATTTTTTAATATTAATTTTACAAATTCATTTGGTGTCATTTTCCAATTATTTGTATTATTTTGTGTCAAATCTGCTATACTTAGTTTAGTACCACTATCTATATTGCCATAATTTAAAAATAGTAATTGTTTTACACTATCTTCACTTATACCTAAAGTTTCAGCCAATTCTTTTGAATTCATGTTTTTAGTAATTATACTTTGATTACTAAATGTATTTAATAATTTTAATTGATTTATCGTTGTTTCATCAAATAAATTAGCATATTCACTATTTTTTAATACATCATTTAAAACAAAATCAGAAAATTGATAAAGTGTTAATTTGGTATCTATATCATTTAAACTTATATAATATGTATATAGCAAATCCATTGTATCTTTATTAATTCCAAATAAACTTGCCATTTCTTCACTTGTTATCTTTTTTTGAATCGTAGTTGTATTTGCAAATTTAGTTAATTTGTTTAGATTTTCTTTAGCATTATTATCAATCTTTTTAGAATAAGTTTCATCTGTTAAAACATCATTATTCATAAATTTTATAAAATCATTTAAACTGATTTTTAAATTGTTATTTTTAGAATTATAATAAATTAAGATATTATCTATTTGATTCTTTTCTATTCCTAAAATATTTGCTATTTCACTTAAATTTCTTTTTGTATTAACTAATTCACTAGATGTAAAGTTTTTTAATTTTTCTATATTTTTCTTTGTTTCTGTATCTAATTTATCACTCATATTTTGATTTTTATAAACATCATTTTGTATAAATTCCACAAATTCATTAAATGTCATTTTATTTGCTTCATCTGTATTGTAATATTTATAATATAATATTTTCAATAAATAATCTTCTATTTCTACATCCGATCCTAAATCTATTAATTTATCATTTAACTCATCATATTTTAATTCTTCATTAATTGTATTTCCATAAGCTAAAACTTCATCTACATTGTCAGTTTCTTCTATTTCTTTTAGATATTTTGAAATCGCTTCTTCATCTTCATTTTTATAGATTATTGCCATTTGATTATTTTCACTAAAAATTTTAGATATAGCATCATCTTCAGACTCTGTATATAAAATATCTAAGTTTCCTTTTTGAAAATAACTAAAAATAAATATTCCTATAAATACTGGAATTGCTATATATCTAAGCTTATAGCTGATTTTACCCATTTTATCTAATTTAATATGAGGAGTTTTTTTCTTGGTTTTCTCAATTAGTTTATCAAACATTAGTATAAGTGTAGGAAGAACAAAGAAAATACAAATTAAACTAAACAATACACCTTTTGCTAAAACAAAACCTAAATCTTTGCCTATTGTAAAACTCATAAATACTAATGCAACTAATCCGACAATTGTAGTAACTGAACTACTTGAAATAGATGTGAAAGCATTATATAAAGCATTTTTCATTGCTTGTATTTTGTTTGGTTCTTTTTCCCTTTCTTGTCTATATCTATTAATCAACATAATTGAATAGTCCATAGATAAAGCCATTTGAAGTATGGCTGATATTGAACTTGTAATATTTGATACATTATCAAATATTACATTTGTACCATTATTTAAAACTACTGCCATTAGTATTGTTATTAAAAATAAAAATGGTTCTATATAAGATTCACACATAATAATTAGAATTATCACAGCACATCCTACTGCAAGAACCATAATCCACATTGGTAGTACAGGTGTATTTCTATCTGCGATTGCTCCACTTGTATATATTTCACTATCTTCGTATGTTTTTGTTATTTCATTAAAAACATCTTTTGCTACTTGAGAATCCTCTTTATCATCTACATGAATAACATATAATGTGCTATCTTCTTTATTGTAATCTTCATTTTTTTCATAATCTACTGATGATACTCCATTAACTGAAACCAAATAATTATATATCTCATCTTTTTTGTCATCTGTTATACCTTTAAACATTAGATTAAAACTACTTTCAGTTTCTTCAAATTCGCTATCCATAATATCCATGCCAATTCTTGTTTCAGATGTATTTGGTAAATATCTTGAAATATCATAATTGATATTAACTCTACTTGATAATATAGCTGATATTATTAACAATACTATAAATAAACCTAATATCCAATATCTTTTGTTAACAATAAAATCAGTAATTCTTTTCATTTTTATATCCTTCCTTTTAAATTTTAATATCACAATTCTTTTAGATCTCATAAATAATATATGTATTTTACAAATTTTAAGAGATATTTTTTGTTTATTATGATAACATATAAAAATGAACTATTTATGAACTTATTAGAAATTTTTCCTCCTCTATGACCAAAGTTTTTTTACAGTTGGGAATTCAAATTTATTTTTTCCTGTTCCTTCTGCCAATGGATTAGGATAAAACATATTCTTTTTTATTAAAAGTAGATTAACATCTACATCAACAATATTTTCAATTAAAGGACTACTATTTACAGATACATTATTTGTCTTTACTTCTCTTAAAAATACAGATGCATTTTGATTATTATCCGTAAATATACTACTACTATAGCCTGATGTGTTAAAATTTATTTGTGCTATTGCCTCATCAATATCTTCTACCTCAATATAATCTTCAAAAGGAACTTTCAAACCACTTTTTACATATATATCTATATTTTCTTCTTCCTTCACTATTTTTTTGATGAAAGTTAAATTGGTTAAATCTTCGATATATAAGTCAAAATAATTGTATCCTTTACTAATGACTTCAACTTTTGATTCTTTTTTTATTCTATCTTGAAAACTTTTATTTCCAATAGCAATGACCTTATTTATACTCGTACTATTTGATAGTAATTCTTCTATTCTGCTTGTATATAATATTTGCACCAAGTTTTTATCTATGTTATATGCCTCTAATATTCTTTGAATTAATATAACAATTAGTTCATTTGTGGCTTTCATATAATCAGATTCGCTTGTTATAATTATACTATTATGTGTCAATATTGCTTTTAAAACTAATTCTAACATACAATATGTATTTCCATTATACACAAGACATATAGTTCCTAAATTATCTGTTTGTTTACCTTCTAAATAATTGTTTTCATTTTTTTTCATATATATAACTTTTCTATAAGCATCTTCTATATTATTTATCTCATTTTTTATTTTTTGAAACATATCAAAGTTTAATTTGAATCCATTATTATTTTTTACATCTATTTTGTTTGCTTTTTCTATGCTATCTTTACTTTCTTCTAATAGTTCAAATATATTTTGAGCTATTTTTTTACCATCTATATTTGCTTCCATATTAGTATAAGCCATTGTTGCATTTCCTAATATTTCTCTTATATTATCCATATTATCTTTCACCTCTCTCATCATTTTCTTTTTCTATTTCTTGCATAACAGATTGTAACATCTGCTGCTGTTCTTCGCTTAATGATGATAAATCAACTTCAGAATCTTGTACTCCCATTTGTTTCAGTGCTTTCTTTACTTGGTACATTATATGTGCTGTAGTTCTTTGTTTTTGTTCTTCAGTTAGGTCTGTTTTCAATGGTGAAGACAACAAGTCACCTATTTTAATTTTATCTTTATCCTTGCTATATATAAGAGCTATTCTTGCTGTAGCCATAACTTTTGTACTATTTGGATTAAGCCCATATTCTCTTGCAATACTATTGATTATTCTCTGTGATCTTGGAAGATTCTCTTCATCAATTCTTTCACTTAAATATGCTAAATTATCCCTTCCCGTTGCTTGTTCCATTCTTTTCATTGTAAGTAATACTGTACTAGACATATTTGTTCCATCAAATACAGGTACATCATCTTGATGAACATATAAATTTTCATGTTCTGATTTTACAGTATCTTTTCTTTCCGCAATTGTATATTGTGTACTTGCATCTGTGTATGGATGTGGTAATCTATCTGTTCCCTTTACTCCAACTTTATCGGTTTCTTGATGTATTGTTTTGTCAGTTTTTATTGCATCTGCAATATCATTATAACCTAGTCCAATTGTTACTTTTCCTAATAATAATGCATCATATTGTTCTTGAGTAATAGTTTTATTTTCTAACAACTCTTTATATACTCTTTTATCTTCTTGCATTAAGTCTTGAGCTGCTTTTTTATAAACCTCCAATACATCAGTAGTTAAACCTTTTCTTCCAACATCTGGATGTTCTTTTTCATATAATTCAAATATTCTATGAGGTATTTCTATATTATCAAAGCAACCTGTATATTGATTTCTCCAAAACCAACTTTGTGCAACTAATCTTCCTTCATTATCCCTTACACAAAATACTCTACCATCTGGAGATACAACACTATGTTCCATACTTGTTTGCCCTGCTCCATGTATTTCTTGGCAACAATCTGTAAGTGTTCCAATTGTTAATGCTAGTGGATCATCACATCTAAGCATTTCATAAGTATAACCACTAGTTTTGCCTTGTATTCTTGGAATACTTGAAAAATCTCTTACTTCTCCCTCATTGAATAAACTTTGTATTGCTTCAAAATCTTTTTGAGAGTATCCAGCTATTTTAGCTTGTTCTGCAACTCCCTCATTTCCAACCTCAATATCAGTATATGCAATACTTTTAATGTAATCTTGTGCTACATCAAGAGTTAATCTTCTACCAGCATTTGTTCTTACAATATCTTTAAATTGCCTTTGTATCGTTGCAATATCTTTTGTATATTCTGGATTTGATAATATTTCTTCTATATTGTCATTAAAGAATCTAACGAAGTCAGGATTATACTCCATAACAAAAGAATCAAACATTTGGTGAGCTTTTTCAGGTGTTAAAATTCTTGGTATTTGAGCTTTCTCTAGGATTTCTCTTATTATTCTTACACTATTTTTATTCTTTTGCTTGTCCATACTAAAAACATATTTTCCGTCATCATTCAAAGTATATGCTTGTTTAAATAAGCTTTTCATCTCTTCATCTTTTTGTTTAGGATCAAAGTTACTTCCACTCCATCTAAATGGATCAAATTCGCCATTAAATAAATTTGTTACTCTTTCATATTCTTCTTGTGTTAATTCTTGAGGAACATCTGTAAATAATTTCATTATTTTATTAAATCCATCATCATCGCCTTGAAATACTCCCATAGCGTAAGATGCTTTTAAGATTGCAGCTTTACCATCATCATTCAAATTATAGTTATCTATTCTCATTAGTTGAGACCATTTTTTACTATTACCAAGAAAGCTATCAATCTCACTCACCGGAAAATTTAACATAACAACATGATGTGGTACAAATTTTCCTCCTGTAGATTTATACCAATTTTCTAATACATCTTCCTTATAATTTTGTACCATTTTTTCAATTGTTTCTGGATTTCTTGTACCTATTTTCATAAGTGTGCTACTGTCAAATCTATTAAACAATTCATCATATCGTTTTGAAAAAGCTCTACTTAAATTTTTTCCTTGTAAAAATTCTCTCCACTCTGGATGTTCCTTTATTAGTTGAAAATTAATACCAACTACATCTTCACTTATATAAAAAAATGTTCTTATTCTATTTGCTTTATTGTCATAAAATACTTTCTTTAATTCTTCAGGAGCATTTTCATCTAAAAACATCTCTGGGTGTTTCTGCTTAAAAAATTCTGGTATAGATTCATCATAAGATGATTTTCTACTCAAAATATTTTCTTCAATATTACCCTGTACTGCTTTTTCTCTTTCCTCTATGCTTTGCCCTTTTATAAAAATATCATCATTAACATCTTTTAAGTATTTTCCATATTCTTCTGCTAAATCCATTATCTCTTGTTCAGTCAGATTTTCCCATATTGGATTTACATATTTTTGACCATTGCTAACAAGCATTGGTTGTCCATATCTTGCTCTTCTAAAACCAACACCAATATCTTTAGTAAGTAATAAATCCTTTATTTGTGGGTTTTGTCTAATATCCTCAAAAGATAGTATTCCTGTATAGAACTTATTTCGTAATTCTTCATTCACTTCTTTAGGAAGAAATAACTCTGGATGTTTTTCTTGAAAACTTATTGGTAATCCTTCAAAGTATTCTATTCCTTTTTCTTTAATTCCTTTATATATTGAATTTTCTATTGTTTCTCTTAAATTTTCAACTGTAATTTCGTCCGTGCTTGATATACTAATATTATCTAAACATTTTCCATAATCTACACATATTTTTAGAAATTCCTCTTGTCCTAATTTTTCAGAAAGATATTGAGCCATATTTACAATATTAGGTATTCCTTGAATAGAGTTTTTATCTTTATCTTTCATTATCATACTTAATCCAGTAGTCATTTTTTTTGAAAATGCTCTACTCAAATCTTTTCCTTGTAATAATTGAATAAGTTTTGGATTTTGCCTTACTGTTTCTGCTGTCATACTTCTAGTATAAAATTCTTGTTTTACTTCTTTTGGCAAATCCCCATCTATAAATATTTCGGGGTGCTCTTCTCTAAATTTTCCTTGTATAAAATCGTAATCTGGATAATCTCTACTTTGTAGAGGTGCTCTTTCATCTCTCGCATGAAGTAATATTTCATACATTCTATCTTTAAATTCATCATATGTTAATTCTTTATTTTCATCCAATTTTGGAGCGCTTCTCTCTGCATGAGCAAATAATGTAAGATATATATCATTAGACCACATTGGATGAGAAAACATACCTCCAGTTTCTTCATCTAAAGCAATTATATTATCTATCCCATATCTTTCTACAAATTTTTTCTTGGCATCACTATATTTCCCCATATTAATTAAATCTATAAGTCTTTTTTCTAACATTTCTTTTTTTAACTTCTCCATAAAAAGTTCCTTTTTTATCTATTTCTTTTTGCTTCTTCTAAATTTCCCTCTTTTATTGCAATAGTCATCATTTGTGATTGAATTGCTCCATTATCTCTAAATTCTTCTCTATTTCCTATTCTTTTCGCTTCTTCTAGTTTTCTCTTAGAACTTAGTATTGTTATTCTCTGTGATTGAATAACTGCACTATTGGGATATTTTCCTATTAATTGAAGTGCTTTATTAAATCGTTTTAATTTTATTAATCTTTTTATTTTTTTACTTGTTTCTTTTTCTTCTAAAAGTTCTTTTGACTCGTTTTCTTTATCCCACTTTTTTTTTCCAATTATAAATTGTTGAAATAGGAATTTATTACACTTCTGCTTTTTGTCTTTTGCAAAAGCCTAGGTTAATTCCAAAACCAATAACTGCTGCAATACTTGCTGTAATAATTTGATTCATTCCCATTGAAAGATTTAATGCTGTAAATATTTTTCCTGTTCCTGGAATAACTGTTACTAAAGTAAATAATCTAAAACATAAGTAAATAATAGCTACTTTTAGTAAAATAGCTGCAATTGAAGTTAAAATATAATTTACTTTCTTTTGCACTGATAATTTACGATATAAATATACTAATGCAAAATTTCCTAACCATATAGCAGGTATCATGTAAACTGTATAAATACTTGCTGATTTAAAAATTAAGCCACTACCAATTGCAGATATACTTGGCAAAGTGATCAATCCTGCTATTTGCTTCCAACCTTTAACATTTATTCCAGCTACAATTAATACTGTGTTTACAATAGTTCCTACAACATATTGCGAATTTGTAGCAATCCAACTTGCTTTTCCAAAAATTACACCAATTAGCTGTGGTATAATCATTGGCACTAAAAATATAAATATGCTAAGAATTCCCCATTGAACTATTTCACCTTTTTTTGTTAGTGGATACACCACTTGATTAAAACAATTTTCTTTCTCCATTTTAATATCGCCTCCAAATAAAATTATAATATTATTTTTAGTGTTTTTCAATCATTTTGAAAAATTATTTAATTAATTTGCAAATTTTTATTTGAATTTCCGTTTTTTATAAAAAACCTGATATAAGTGTGGTGATATAATATTAATATGTTTTC
>CANRFX010000005.1 GCA_947629995.1 uncultured Clostridia bacterium
AATTTTTTTCACAAAAATTCCAGCGATTTCTCACTGGAATTCTTGTTTTCGGGTTCCTATTTTAGGACGCCCTCTTAATTTTTTAAGTGTTTCTTTTTTATTTGAAAATAATTGTTCATTTGATATGAGAATTTTCCTTAACTTTTGTCTTGACAATTTACATTTTTTTCTGTTAGTTCCAAATTGTTGGTCTGAACGTAATTTCTGCCTTCGCACCGCCCGTTCGTTGAAAGTTTCATTGTTGTAGCCGAAACCAATAACACCTTTTCGTACAAAGCATGGGTAACTAACAGTCCAATATTTTGGACTAGCTAAAGGACTTGTTTCTGCTAATGCCATTCCTTTTGAATGCTCGAAACTTGTATTCGCATCTTTTTCTAATCGTTCTACATAACGTGTTCCTTTATTGTCTGTTAAATTCGTTCTATATTCTGGGTGAACTGAAGAATTAACCGCCCCTGTTATAAAACTTGATGTCCATTCGAAGTTTTTTCCAAATTCCATTACTCCTGTATTATTTCCTGTTGTAGTACTCGTTGCACCTGTACCATTACCATAATCACTTATCGTTAAATATGCTACTGCTCCCCAATCTTTATTTAATGTTAAATGTGGATCTAATGTATTTTTTCCTAATGTCGATTCTGCTTCTTCTTCTCTTAAATCATAACATTCTTGATATGCTCTCGAAATTGTTACATTGTTCCACATAGTTCCGCCTGATTTTGCTTCAAAACGTGAGGCTTCTACTGCTTTTGAACAGTTTGGAATTAATAACATTACCATTATTATTATTATCCCTATTATTATTTGTTTTTTCATTTTCATAATCTCCTTTCTTTTTTAATTTCCCGTACTTTCCATTTGTCGCGCTTCGTATTTACTCATCCAGATTCCTTTTAATTTTTTATCTCCTTTATTAAATGCTGGATGTACTGCATATCCTGCTGGTAGTTTATCTCCATATTTTGAATCTATTGGTTTGTCTTCTTCATCTACAAATATTACTTCTAATATTGTTCCTTTTGGTGAATCTGGTGTTGCTATATATGCATATCTTGGTATCCATACCCACCATGCTTCTTTTCCATTTGCATCTGTTCTTATATTTGCCCATTTTTTATTTGCATAGTCATGCCATCTATTATTTTCGTTTACTTTTGTTAAGTCTGCCCCTTTTAGTTGTATTTCGTCTGTAAATGCCGTCATATTTTCGTCATATATTTCTATATATGTATTTTCTTCATCAAATCCTGTCATGTCTGGTTCTATTACATTATTTGCTTCGCTTTTTTCTAAATACCTGTAATCTGCTTCATATTTGCTCATCCAGATTCCTTTTAATTTTTTATCTCCTTCATTAAATGCTGGGTGTACCTCATATCCTGCTGGTAATTTATTTCCATATTTTGGATCTATTGGTCTGTCATTTTCATCTACAAATATTACTTCTAGTATTGTTCCTTTTGGTGAATCTGGTGTTGCTATATATGCATATCTTGGTATCCATACCCACCATGCTTCTTTTCCATTTGCATCTGTTCTTATATTTGCCCATTTTTTATTTGCATAGTCATGCCATCTATTATCTTGATTTACTGTTTTTAAGTCTCCTGCTTCACTTAATTTGATTTCTTTTTCAAATTTTTGCACACTTTCGTCATAGATTTCTATATATGTATGTTCTTTATCAAATCCTGTCATATCTGGTTCTATTACATTATTTGCTTCGCTTTTTTCTAAATAGCTATAATCTGCTTCATACTTGCTTATCCAAATTCCTTTTAATTCTTTTTCCCCTTGGGTAAATGCTGGATGTGGTTCATATCCGTCTGGTAATGTTCCATTATACTCTGGATTTAGTGGTTTATTATCTGTTCCTATAAAAATAATATTCATTTTTGTTCCTTCACCAATGTTATATGCGTATCTTGGTATCCATACCCACCATGCTTCTTTTCTATTTGCTGTCGTTTTTACATTTGCCCATTTTTTTGCCTGTTTTCCATAATTATGAAATATATATGTTTCTCCTTCTACTTCTATTTGGTATTGCTGTCCTCCATCTATATATTCTTGTGCTGGTACTTCTTTTGATTTGCTAAAATCTGATGTATAATATATTACAGAGGTATCTTTGCTACTAAATCCTTTTAAATTTGGTGCATAATAATATTCGTTGTCTATATTTACCATTTCTGATTCTTCGTCTATTTTTCCACTTCCTGTTGAAGTTCCTCCCTTTTCTTTTGTTACAGTTTCATAACTATGATATATATTGCTTCCTATTTTTGTTTGTGGAATTTTATATACTGTGTCTGTTTCTTCGTCATATATGTAGGTATCCTTTTTTCCATTTCCTGTTTCTTCATCTATTACATAAATTCCGTTTATAGTACCATCTCCTTGTACTAGGCTCTCAAATTCTGTATCTATATCATAATCATTTGGACTTTTATCCTCTGGCATTCCTTCTCTCATGTATAAAATTTCTCTTTTTAATGTGTCTTTGGCTGCACCATCAGTTACATTAAATTTTTCTGTAAATAATTCTTCACTTTTTCCCTCTTGTTCAAGTGCTAGGATTTTTACTTGCTTCATTACTACATTTTCTTTTACTGCTTGTATTTCTTCCATGAATGCTGCTTTTTGAGCATTTTGGATGAGTCCATTTTCCCCTGTTAATGTTGCTATACTTATTGCTGCTAAGATTATTAGCACGACTATTGTTATTACTAATGCTATTAATGTTATTCCTTTGTTATGTTGCATTTTTTGTTCACCTCCTCTTATTATTTTTCTTTGATTATGTTATTTGGTTATACATTATTTATATATAACATACAGTTTTACATTTTTCAATACTTTTCGACATTTTTTGTTTTACATTTTTGTTACATTTTTGTTTCATTCATGTTGCATTTTTAGTGTAAGTTTTTAATTTTATTGTTTTATCTATTCTATTTTTTGAATTTTTTAATATATTCTATAAGGGGATTTATATGTTGATTCATTCTTTTCATTTTCCAAAGAAAATAGTTATTTTTGTTTTTTTAATTGGAATAATTGTAATTATTGTTAGCTTTATAATATTATTTTGTGTTTATAATTCTTCTCATCTTAAACCTTCTAATAATGAAATCTTTTCAGAAACTCCCATGAATACTGAAAAAGAGGAACCTTCTGATAATCAAATTGAAAAATCTGAGGATGATAAAAACAACGATACAAAAAAATTTATTAAATGGGTAGATTTTAATGTAACAGCTGATGCTTTAAGTAAAACAGCTAATTTAGATATTACTTCACATCAAAATCAAGAAGAAATTCAATATAATTGGATTGAACTTTTAGCTTATCTTGCTTGCAAAAATGGCGGAAATTTTAAAAATTTTAAATCAAGTGATTTAGATAATTTAACATCAAAATTGAAAAAAGGAAATACTATGGAAGATTTAACTTCTTCTATGAAATATTATAATTACTATTTTGAGAGTTACTCTGCTATTTTAAGCGGAATGATTGGAAATTATTATATTGAAACTTTAAATAGTGATAATTCGAAAACTTATGAACAAAAATATGGCTTAAAGGCTTTTCTCCCTATTGCTAAAAATTATAATTTTAGCCATTATGATGATTTCGGAAACTCCCGTTCTTATGGGTTTAGAAGAACTCATTTAGGAAACGATTTAATGGGAAGTATTGGAACCCCTATTATTGCTGTTGAATCTGGTGTTATTGAACATTTAGGTTGGAATCAATATGGCGGATGGAGAATTGGCATTAGGAGTTTCGATTCAAAAAGATATTATTATTATGCACATTTACGAAAAAATCATCCTTATAATAATGGTCTAAAAGAGGGTATGACTGTAAAATCTGGAGATGTAATTGGATATTTGGGTATGACAGGTTATAGTATAAAAGAAAATGTAAATAATATTAATGTTCCTCACTTACATTTTGGTATGCAACTTATTTTTGATGAGTCTCAAGTTGATAGTCCAAACGAAATTTGGATTGATGTTTATCAAATTATTGAATTTTTAAAGAAAAATCGCAGCGAGGTTTACTTTTCTAATAAAGAAACTAAAGATTATGACAGAAAAATTGATTTCTTTGAAGAATAATTAAGTAAATAGTTTAAAATTGCATATTAAAATTAACACCCAAGCCTAAATTTGGCTGGGTGTTTGACGTTTATTTTTTACCTAAAATAATTTTTATATCTTTATTAATTTTTCCACGAATAATATTTAAAGTAACTTCATCATTTGGTTTTTTTGTATAAATATATTGTCTTAAATCATTCATTGTATTTAAGTTTGTTTCATCAATACTTGTTATAATATCTCCTTCTTTTAACTCAGTATTATCAGCTGGACCATTTTTAGTAATTTGTGCAACATAAATTCCTTCTTTAAAATTTATGCCTGATACTTCATTTAAGTATGGTACGACCTCTTTATCATAAGCATAAATACCAATTGTGGCTTCTTCAAATTTATTTTCATTTTTAAAATTTTCTATTACCGGTTTTATAATATTAATTGGAACAGCAAAGCCAATTCCTTCTGCAGATGTTATTTTAACTGTATTAATTCCAATTACTTCTCCATTTGGATAAATCAATGGACCTCCACTATTTCCTGGATTTATTGTAGCATCTGTTTGGATTAAATCTGTCATATAAGAAGAAGTTTCATCTTCATCAATTTTTATAGTTCTATTTTTAGCACTAATAATTCCTGCTGTTACAGTTCTTCTAAATTCAAATCCAATTGGATTACCAATTGCGTAAACTGTTTCCCCCACTCTAATCTGACTTGAATCTCCAAGTTTTACATAGTCTAAATTCTTTGCCTCTATTTTTGTAATAGATAAATCTAAATTTGGATCACTCCATACTACCGTTCCATCATAATTAATGCCACTTTCCAAAGTAATATAACACTTACTATATTTTTCTCCTGTAACATGTTCATTACTTAAAATATATCCATTTTCCGTTATAATAACACCTGTTCCTAGGCCTAATTCACTTTCTGTACTTTTTGATAAAATACTATTCCCTGTATTTTTTAGTTTGGAAATACCTACTACTTTCTTTGTTGTTTCTTCAATAATATCTGCTATGTTTTTGCTATTTTTTTCTACTTCTTCCACAGTTTGTTCACTTCCGTGTGGATAAAATTTTAGTTGCTTCATAATTAGATGGATGTACCTCTATTTTTTGATAAGTTGTATATAAATAAAATCCAGAAATCCATAAACTTATTAGTATAACAAAAGTTAAAAATACTTTTTTGGCATTACTCATTTTTTTTCTTCTTTTTCTCAATATATACACCTCTAAAATAGTGTTTCCTAAATTTGATTTTTTAAACTAGTTTTAAGGTGTTTTTTGGGACGGGGTCAAAAAACACCTTAAACAAAATGATTGATAAATAAAAAAATAAAAGACAAAAAAGCAAAGGTGTTTTTTGACCCCGTCCCAAAAAACACCTAATTTTTCAATTCCTCAAATCTTTTTACTTTTTGTGTTGTTGTTTTTATTAATGGAATGTTTGTGATTATAATTTTCTTTATATGTTTGTATATTGGTAAGTTTTTATTGATATTTTTTATTTCATTCCAGATAAGATTTTTATATTCTTCTTCAGTTTTGTCTCCTAAGTATTGTTTGATTAAGTCATTATCATATACTATTTTTGCACATAACATTGTGTCTGTTTTGCTTTCTTCTCTTTGATATACTATATTTTCTGTTACATATGGAATTTTGTTTATTAAAAATTCTATTTCTTGTGGATATACATTTTTTCCATTTTTTAATACGATTGTGTCTTTTTTTCTGCCTGTTACATATAAGAAATTATCTTTATCTAAATAGCCATAATCTCCTGTACTAAACCATCCTTTTTTTAATACTTTTTTTGTTTCTTTTTCGTTTTGATAATATCCTATCATAACACTTGGACCTTTTACAGTAATTTCTCCAATTCCCTCTTCATTTGGATTGTCTATTTTTACTTCTAAGTTGTCTAAAATTAATCCTACTGAACCTGGCCTTTTCTTTTTATCTGTTTCTGCTGAAATAACTGGAGATGTTTCTGTTAATCCATATCCTTGTATTAACTCAATTCCTAAATTATTATATCCAATGATTGTTTCTTTATCCATTGGTGCTGCACCATATAATACTACTCGTAAATTTCCACCGAAGTTGTTTAATATTTCTTTAAATAAAATTTTTCTTAAGTCTATTTTAAATTTTAATAATATGTTAGATATTTTTGATATTTTTTTGATTAATTTTGTTTTTCCTTTATCTTCTATACCTTTTTGAATTTTTTTGTACATGGTTTCTAAGATAAGTGGTACTGCAACAAATACGGATATTTTGTATTCTTGTAAATTTTTTTGTATATATTTTAATCCATCACAAAAAGCAACTGATGAACCCCAATAAAGGCCAAATAAAAAGGTAATGGTACATTCAAATGTGTGATGTATAGGTAAAAATGATAATAAAGTGTCTTTAGGATATAATTTGACATATCGACCTATTGCAGTAATATTTGAACATATATTATATTGTGATAACATAACTGCTTTTGGTTCACTTGTGGTTCCTGATGTAAATAACATTATTGACATTTTTTTATTGTCAATTACCATTTCATCATACTTTGTGTCTCCCATTTCAAGTAATTGTTTTCCTACCTGTAATAATTCTTTAAATTTTTTTGAATCCATATTAATGGCTGTGTTTATTTTAGTATTTTTTTTATTTAATATATTTTCTATAAATTCTTTATGTTTATTTTCAAAAATTATTGCAGTTGCACCGCTTCTTTTTATTAATTTTTCTAATTCAGGATCTGGCAAAGCTCTATCTAGCGGTACGACACACATATTGCCTGTTGTAATTGCTAAATAACTTACACACCATTCATATCTATTACTACCTATTAAAATGATTTTTTGATTTTCTAATTTTAATGATAATAGTGCCGTAGACATTGCTCTTACATCTTCTTTAAAATCTTTATATTTTATTTCTATATTTTCTTTAAATTTATATACAATATGGTTTGGATTTCCCCTTTCCGCAATATTTATTAATTGTCTAAAGTCTTGTACTGTCTCGTTTTTAATCATTTAACATCCTTCCTCTCGGAACAAATTTTAATATTTTCAAACTTATTCTATCTTAATATTCTTTTTTTTTCAACATTTTTCTTGCTTTTTTATTAATATATTTATATAATTGTTCTAGTTAGACCTTGTGATTTCTCTTATAAAAATAACATGGCTAACTAGTAATATAACTTGTTTGTATAGAAAAAGGTGATTTTACAATGAGACGTAAATTATTTAATTTAACTTGTCCTCAAGAGGCAATAATAAATATGGAACAATTTTATCCAAATACTAGCATGAATACTATCTCTGGTATAGTTACAATACGCGATAAAGTTGATTTTTCATTACTAAAAAAAGCTATTCATCTTTTTGTAAAAAGCACCAATAGTATTCGTTATCAATTACATTTAGAACAAGACTGCATAAAGCAATATGAACAAGAATATGAAAATTTTTATATAAAACATTTTAAATTAAACTCTAAAAATAAAGAAGAAATATATAATTTGATTTCCAGAAAATGTTTTGATTTATACGATTCACCTCTTTATTATTTTTCAACATTTGAAAATGAAGAAGATTTGACAGGTGGTTTTTTTATATGTGTTCATCATGTAATTTCTGATGCTTGGTCAATGGGAATGCTCGTTAGTTCTGTTATCTCAATTTATTCTAAACTTATTAAAAAAGAACATTTGTCAATTGATTATAATAATTCATTTTCTTATTCAGATTTTGTTGATGGAGATCTTGCTTATTTAGATAGCCCTAAATTTAAGCAAGATGAAGCTTTTTGGGATAATTTATTTGAAGAAAATATTTTTGAAGATTCAGAATTTTATAATACTATGTCTCATTTAGATTATGAAGCTAGTAGAAATGAATTTAAACTTTCTAAAAAAATGACTTCTAAAATTGTATCTTTTTGTAAGCAATTAAAAGTGTCTCCTTTTACTTTTATGTTGTTTGTTATGGCAATTTATGAAAGTAAAGTAAAACAATCTAATCATATAGTTATATCTACTCCCATTTTGAATAGAGTTGGTCAAAAAGAAAAAAATACTTTTGGACTTTTTGTAAATAACATATTGTATAAATTAGATATTGAAGATTCTATATCTTTTCATGATGCAATAATTTCTTTAACTAAATCTCAATTTTCTTATTTAAGACATCAGAAATATCCTTTTCAAGATTTAATTGCACATATTAAAAATAAATTCCAATTAAAGGAAAATATTTACGATACAGCAGTTTCTTATCAAAATGCTAGAACTAATCATGATGAAACTAATGTGAATTATGATTGTGAATGGTTTTTTAGTGGTTATTCAGCTATTCCTTTACTATTTCACATATATGATTTAGATAACACTAACTGTTTTTCTTTTATTTATGATTATCAAAATAAAATTTATGAGCCTTCTCAAATTAAAGATATGCATAATCGTTTATTATATATTTGTGAACAAGTTATTCAAAATCCAGATATTTTAATAAAAGATATTGAACTTGCAACACAAGAAGAAAAACATATTATTTTAAATAAATTCAATCAAACCAAAGTTTACTATGATTCTAAGAAAACCATATTAGATTTATGGGAAAATCAAGTGTCTAAACATCCTGACAAGATTGCTCTTATTTGTAATAATGAAGAATTTTCTTTTAAAAATTTAGATGACTTATCTACTAAATTAGCTACTTATTTGCAAAAAAAATATCATATAAAGAGTGGTTACAATATTTCTGTAATTCTTAATCGTTCTGTTGATTTAATTATTGCTATATTAGCAATTATAAAATGTGGATGTACATATGTTTTAATCGACCCGTTACATCCAAAAGACAGACAAGATTATATGATTGAAAATTCTAAATCAGAATATGTTATTTCTGATTTAGATTTAGATATAAAAAATAAAATTACTTGGAATTTAAGTTCTGATTTTAAAACTAGTGCTAAATATGAAAAGCCAAGAATATTATCAAAAAATTCTATGTACTTGCTTTATACTTCTGGTTCTACAGGAATGCCAAAAGCAGTTACTGTAACACATAGGAATTTTTATAATTATTTAATAGGAATTTCACAAATAGTTGATTATTCCCGTGAAAAAAGAGTTCTTTCTATGGCTTCTGTGTCTTTTGACGTCTTTGGTTATGAATTATGGGTTACTCTTTTGAACGGTCTTACTTTAATACTATCTACTCGGAGAAGAACAAAATGATTTTTCAAAATTAAATGATTTAATTACACATTATAATATAAACATTTTATATGGTACTCCTAGTAAAATTCAGTCTTTAATATCTTCTGCTAGTGATAACCATAAATTTTCTTCTCTTACTGATATTGGGATTGGCGGAGAATCTTTTAGCTTATCTTTTGTAAAAAATTTGGAAAAACTTACTTCTGCTAATTTATACAATATGTATGGTCCAACTGAAACTACAGTTGGTTGTTGTTGTAAAAAATTAGATAAAAATACTAAATTTATTACTATTGGAAAGCCTTTATCTAATGTTAGATTTTATGTTTTGGATAAAAATTTAAAACTTTGCCCTCCTGGAATAAAAGGTGAACTTTATATTTGCGGTGATGGCGTATCAAATGGATATTATAACAATCCTGATTTAACTGCAAAAAGCTTTGTTAAAGATATTTTTCATCCAAAATTAACAATGTATAAGTCTGGAGATATAGTTAGTTGGACTAGTCAAGGAGAATTAGTTTTTTATGGAAGAAATGACTCACAAGTAAAGATTAGAGGTTATAGAATAGAACTTAGTGAAATTGAGCGAGTTTTAAATACTCACCCATTTATTAAAGGGTGCTGTATAATTAATTACAACTACAATGATAGAGACCTTTTGTGTGCATATTATCTTTCTGATTTTACTATTCAAAACTATGAATTAAAATTATTTTTAACAAATAAGCTACCAAACTACATGATTCCTTCTCATTTTATTCCAATTACTGATTTACCTCTTACGATAAATGGGAAAATTGATAAATCAAAACTACCTTCTCCTTTCAACTTTTATAAAAATGAGAAATATGTAAAACCAGAAAATGATTTACAAAAGAGTATTTGTAAGGTTTTAGAAAAGTGTTTATATGTTAAAAAGCTTAGTATTGATGAAGATTTTAGTAATCTTGGAATGGATTCTTTATCAATTATTAAAATACAATCTGAGCTATCAAATCTTGGTATATCTGTACCAACACGATATTTTTATGATTATTCTACTGTAAAAGATTTATGTTTTGCTTTAGAACAAATTTCTACATCTGGGGACTTTTCTTTTACTAATAGCAATTATTCTTTCTTAAAACATGATTTAGATAAAATAAAAGTAAGAAAACGCCATTTTAAAAATATTTTATTAACAGGTTGTACTGGATTTTTGGGTGTTCATATTCTTGAGGCTTTATTAAATAATACTAATGCAAAAGTATTTTGTTTAGTACGAGCTTCAAATATTGAGAATGCTAAAAATAGAATTTCAAATATATTTAAATTTTATTTTCAAAATAAGTATACAGATGATTTTTTATTTGATAAAATTGAAGTAGTTGTAGGAGATATTAGATATAAGAATTTAGGTTTATCAGAAGATGTTTTAGATAAACTAGGAAATACTATTGATTGTGTTATCCATTCTGCTGCTTTAGTAAAGCATATTGGAAAATACGACGAATTTAAAAAGATAAATTTAGATGGTTCTAAAAATATTGCAAACTTCTGCATGAAATACGATATTTGTCTTAATCATATATCTACAACTAGTGTATCTTGTGATTTTATGCCTTTATCAAATGTTTCTGATTGCGTTGATTTTACTGAAGAAAGTTTCTTTATTGGACAGAATTATCAGGAAAATTACTACATAAAAAGTAAATTGCTAGCAGAAGATTATTTACTTCAAAACATTAAGCAAGGTCTATTAAAAGCAAATATCTTCCGTGTTGGTAATTTAACTGGTAGATACCAAGATGGATTTTTCCAATATAATATTGATAGTAATGCATTTTATAATAAATTACAATTTTTATTAAAAAATAAATGTTTTTATGAGAGTAGTACTTTGCAAGAATTTGATTTATCTCCTGTTGATGATATTGCAAATGCTATTACTAGTATTATTTATTATTATGGCAATCAGAATAAAATTTTCCATATGATGAATCCTCGGAAAATTTACTATGCAAACTTTAATTAATAAATTGAAACCTTTAAATTATCAAATTAAATTAATGAAAGATTCAGATTTTTATAAAAAGATTTCAAAAATGGATTTGGATTCAAATTCTTTAATAATAAATGACTATAATTTACATACAAACATTTCTTATTTAAATGTAAAAACTAAATGTAATATCACTTTAAAATATTTAGAAAATATTGATTTTCATTATCATAAAATAGATTTAAAATATTTAACAAAAATAATAGATTATTGTTCAAATATTAATTTTATATGATAGTGTAAAGTAATTTATGAAGACACAAAATTTTATATAAAGGAGGAGCTTAAATGAAAAAGTTATATGCTTATCAAAAAGTTATTCTATCTTATGTTATGACTTTATCTGCCTGTGCTTGGGTACTATATCCATTTATGTACAAAATTTTAAATTATCCACCTGGAACAGTTGATACTCAGTTTCAAATTGAGTATGGAGGTCTTTCTTATACTTCTCAATTTATATTATTATATGTTATAGTAGTTTCCTTGTTTGTACTTTATCAACGTTTTTTCTTATTTAAGAAAATTGCAAATTTTGAAAAAAATGGTGCAAGTAAATCTAAATATTCTGTAGAAGAAATAAGAAAAACTCTACTTACTGCTCCTACTAAATTCTATTTATTACAAATTATTATACCTTTTATTGCTATTACTATTGGACTTGGTATGCCTATTGTAAAACATGAGTTGGAGTCTTCTGGTATAACAGTTGCTATTTTATGGGTTTCTGTTTTGACTTTTAATGCTACCATCTCTTATGTACTTTCTAGAAACTTGTTTAAACCTATTCTTATTTCAACTTTTAAAGAAAATCGTTTACCAGGTTCAAAACCTACTAAATTATCAAATGACATGATTTTACTATTATTGCCATTACTAATTGCTGGTTTATTTTTTACAGTTATTGTTGCATATTCTCGATTAGTTAATGTAAGGGGAACTGATTTTTATTATTACTATAAGAATGAATTAAAATATAATTTTGATAATAATACTGCATATCATAATAGTGATGAATTAATGGAGACTTTAAGCCATTTGGATTATATAGATGATACTCATACTTACTTTGTGATTGATTCAAATAAAAATATCATAACTTCAGATGGTGTACCTTTAACTGACTTTTTCAAAAAATATATTTTTGAGTTGTCTGATAGTTATGATGGTAGAGTTTATGAGCATTACGCAGTAAATACTCGGAGGGTATATTAAACATATTTTGGTTGATGGTAAAGATTATATTGTTGGTATTAGATTCCCTATTTCTGGTGAAGATGCATTAGTTTATATTATAACTACTTTTGTTGTTTTATTTGGTATAATATCTTTCTTGGTTTCATATTATTCTTCTTCTCTTTCAAACCAAGTTAAGATTATAGTTAACGGTCTTAATGATATAAATACAAAAAATAACGCGGAATTTAAGAAAATACCAATAGTTTCTAATGATGAGTTAGGTGAATTAACTGTTGCTTTTAATAAAATTCAAGATTTAACTAAGAAAAATATTTCACAAATTCATGATAATCAGCAAACTTTGATGGAAAGAGAACGTTTAGCATCTCTTGGACAATTAATTGGTGGTATTGCTCATAACTTGAAAACTCCTATTATGTCCATATCAGGTGCAACTGAAGGTCTATCAGATTTAGTAAAAGAATATGATTCTTCTATTGATGACCCAGAAGTAAATAGCCAAGATCATCATGATATTGCTCATGATATGTCAGAATGGATTGCAAAAATCAAAACACATACAGAATATATGTCTGATGTTATTACTGCTGTAAAAGGTCAAGCTGTTACAATGGCAAATCAAGAGGAAATTTCGTTTACAATTGGGGAAGTTTTAAAAAGAGTAGATATTTTAATGAAACATGAGTTGAAAAATGCAATTATTTATTTAAATATATCTCTTAAAACAGATGAAAATACTGTTATCCACGGTGATATCAATAGTTTAATACAAGTTATAAATAATATGATATCAAATTCAATTCAAGCATACAGCGGAAAAACAGATCAAACTATTGATTTGATTGTCGAAAAAGAAGAAAATAATTTGATTATTTCAGTTAAAGATTATGGTCCTGGCTTGCCAAGTAAGGTAAAAGATAAATTGTTTAAAGAAATGATTACTACTAAAGGTAAAAATGGTACAGGTCTTGGATTGTATATGTCTTATTCAACTATTCGTGCTCATTTTAAAGGAAATATTACAGTTGATTCAGAAATTAATAAGGGTACTACTTTTAAAATAATTTTACCATTATAATATATCTTTTTTATTAAAAATGCTTGCTTTTTCCACTTTTTATTAATATAATGTGGAAAAGTAATTAATTTATTAGTAATGAGATTGCATTATGAGAAAGGGATTACAAAATCCAGAAAATGAGGTTGAAGTATGAGAAAAGGATTACAAAATTCAGAAAATGTTGAAAATAGAAATTACAAAATTATTGCTGTTGATGATGAAGAAGGTATTATAGATTCTCTATCTATTTTTTTAAAAAGATCTGGATATGAATTTACTGGTGTTACAAATCCAATAGAGGCAATAGAAAAAGTAAAAAATGAACATTTTGATTTAATGATTTTAGACTTTATTATGACTCCTATTCATGGTGATCAAGTGGTAGAAAAGATAAGAGAATTTAATAAAGAATTATATATTTTATTATTAACTGGTCACAAAGATTTAGCTCCACCTTTAGAAACTATTAGGAGGCTTGATATTCAAGGTTATTGCGAAAAAAGTGATAAATTTGATCAATTATTACTTTTAATTGAATCTGGTATTAAGTCTATTGCTCAAATGAATGAAATTAAAAAGATTAACAAAGAATTGGAAAATGCATATTTAGAAAGTATTGAGACTTTGCGCTATACTGTTGAAGCAAAAGATTCTTACACTAGAGGTCATTCTGATAGAGTTTCCGAATATTCTGTTTTAATTGGTAAACATATTGGATTATCAGAGGAAGATTTAAGAACTTTACGAATTGGTGGTTTATTCCATGATATTGGAAAAATAGGTGTTCCAGATAGTATTTTATTAAAAGATACTAAATTAACTGATGATGAATATTCTGAAATTAAAAATCATCCTTCTATTGGAGCTCATATTTTATCAACAGCTACAATTTTTAAAAATATGATTCCTATTGTAAAACATCATCATGAAAGATTTGATGGTCATGGTTATCCTAGCCAATTAAAAGGTAATGACATTCCTTATTTAGCAAGAATTACTGCTATTGCTGATAGCTTTGATGCTATGACATCAAAAAGAACTTATCGTGATTCTATGTCTTTAGAAACTGTTATCGAAGAATTTGAAAGATGCAAAGGTACTCAGTTTGATCCGGAGTTAACAGATATATTTTTAGACATTTTGAATAATCATCTAGACGAAATTAAAGAAATCCAAGAAAAATACAAATAAAATTGTCGTTGGGTGTCGATGGGGACGGAGCATTTTGACAATAATTGCCAAAATGCTCCGTCCCCATCGACAATTTATACTTTCATGGAAAGTCCTACTTTTTGTCTTTCTTTATCTATTTTGATTACTTTTACTTTAATAATATCTCCAACTGATACTATTTCAGAAGGATTTTTAATATATTTATCGCTCATTTCTGAAATATGCACTAATCCATCATGCTTTACTCCAATATCTACAAATGCGCCAAAATCTATTACATTTCTAACTGTTCCTGTTAAAACCATACCTTCTTTTAAATCTTCTAATTTTAATACATCACTTCTTAAAATTGGCTTTGGCATATCTTCACGAGGATCTCTTCCTGGCTTTGACAATTCTGCAATTATGTCTGTTAAAGTCATTTCACCAATATTTAATTGTTTTGCCATTGTTTCAATATTTATAGATTTTAACTTGTTTTTTAACTCTTCTAGTTTTTCTTTGTTTTTTAAATCTTTTTTATCAAATCCTAATTCTTTTAAAAGTTTTTCTGTTGCTTCATAGCTTTCTGGGTGAACTGCTGTTACTTCCAAAGGATTGTCTCCGTCAAATATTCTCAAAAAACCGGCACATTGTTCAAATGCTGCTTTCCCTAGTTTTGGAACTTTTAATAATTGTTTTCTATTCTTTAATTTTCCGTTTTCATCTCTATATTTTACAATGTTTTTAGCTATTGTGCTATTTATTCCTGAAACATAAGAAAGAAGTGAAGGCGTTGCAGTATTTACATCTACACCTACTTTATTAACACTATCTTCTACTACACCTGTTAAACTTTCTGCCAATTTTTTTTGATTTACATCATGTTGATATTGCCCTACTCCAATAGCTTTTGGGTCTATTTTTACAAGTTCTGCTAAAGGATCTTGTAATCTTCTTGCAATTGATATCGCTCCTCTAATAGATACATTTATATCTGGATATTCTTCTGTTGCAAGTTTTGATGCAGAATACACAGAAGCTCCCGCTTCACTTACAATTACATAGTGAACGTCTCTTGAAGTATCTTTTATCATGTCTGCTACAAACATTTCTGATTCACGAGAAGCTGTTCCATTTCCAATTGCTATCATATCCACTTCATCTTTTTCTATTAATTTCAGAAGTTCTTTTTTAGCTCCTACAACATCATTTTGTGGTTCTGTTGGATAAACAGTTGTATAATCTAAAACCTTTCCAGTTTCGTCAATAACAGCTATTTTACAACCAGTACGATAAGCTGGATCGAATCCCATTACTGTTTTTCCTTTAATCGGCGCACCTAAAAGTAATTGTTTAGAATTTTTACCAAATACCTTTATTGCCTTTTCTTCTGCCTTTTCCGTTAAATCTGCTCTTATTTCCCTCTCAATAGAAGGTTCTATCAATCTTTTATAACTATCGGCAATTGTATCTTTCAACATTTGCGTAAACTGTGTTTCACCTTTTAAAATATCTTTTTCTATGTAAGTTAATATCTTTTCTTCTGGTTTTTCTATTTTAACTTTTAAAAATTCTTCTTTTTCTCCCCTATTTATTGCTAAAATTCTATGGCTTGGTATATATTTTATTGCTTCACTATAGTCATAATACATTTCATAATTTGACTTTTCTTCATCTTTTGCTACCTTTGTTTTAATTAATGCTTCTTTATAACATTGCCTTTTAATTTCTTTTCTATATTTGCTATTATCCGAAATATCTTCTGCAATTATATCTAAAGCTCCTTGGATTGCTTCTTGTTCATTATTTACTACTTTATCTTTATTCTTTTTATCTTCTTCTGACAATTTGTCAATATTGATATATTCTTTTGCAATTTCTTCAATTGGCTTAGTTTCCTTTTGTTCTATAATAATTTTAGCTAATGGCTCTAAGCCTTTAGCTTTTGCTACAGTTGCTCTTGTTTTCTTCTTTTGCTTATATGGTCTATATATATCTTCTACTTCAGATAAAGTCTTTGCTATAGCAACTGCTTGTAGTATTTCATCTGTTAATTTTCCTTGCTCATCAATAGAATGAATTACTTCTTCTTTTCTTTGTTCTAGATTTCTTAAATAAACTAGCCTTTCACCTAATTCTCTTAATATTTCATCTGAAAGTCCACCTGTTACTTCCTTTCTGTATCTTGCTATAAAAGGAATTGTATTTCCTTCGTCAATTAATTTAATTGTTGCTTCTACTTGCTTTTCTTTAATACTCAATTCTTCTGCAATTATTTTAATAATTTTTTCCATTTTTCTTCCTTTCGGGTGTTTTTTGGGACGGGGTCAAAAAACACCTATTTATTTTTTTATTTTTTATTTTTTAATGCAATTTTTTGCATAGTTCCTCTTGTAATATTAAGGAAATCACTAATTTGTCTATATTTTATTTTCTTTTCATTTTTTAAATAAAAAACCATCTCTTCTAAAATTTTTCTATCAGAAAATATTTCATATAATCTATAATTATTTTCTTCCAAAAACTGCTGAATTGATAATAAAATTGCTTCTTTTTTGTCTACATCAATATCCAAAAAAGCCATACTATAATTAATATTATTGCATATATCCTTGTAATCATTTTCATTCAATATATTGTTATATCTGTGTTCCATCAATCTATTTTTAAAAATTCGATAAGATGAAAATTTATAATCTTCACATTTTTCAACTATTTTTGCTTTCACTGGATTATAATGGATATATTTAATGCACTGGATTAAATATCTTTGACTTGTTATAGGTTCACTTAAAAATCTATCTCTATAAACATATCCTACTCGTTCATTTTCCATATAATTATAATATCTGGCATACATAGTATTTAGTTTATGAAAAAATTTTGATAATTCTTCTATGCCTTCAATTTGGAATAAAAAATGTGCATGATTACCCATAATGCAATATGATATAATTTTAAGATGCGTTTCTTTTATATATTTTTTTATCAATTTAATGTAATAATGAATATACCTTTCTTTTTTAAAAATATATTCCTTTTTTTGTCCTTGGACGATTACATGAAAAAAAGAGGCTTTTAAAGATTGTCTTGATATTCTAGGAATAAAAATCAACTCCTTTGTGTTATTTTATTTACTTGTTTCGCCCCTTTAATTTATAACATATTACTTTATTTTTTTCAATAGGTGTTTTTTGGGACGGGGTCAAAAAACATCTTAAAAACACTTTAAACAAAATGATTTATAAATAAAAAAAAGATAAAAAAGAGAAGGTGTTTTTTGACCCCGTCCCAAAAAACACCTTAGTAATTTAGTGAGTCATCGTCTTCAATCCAGTTTTGTACTTGCTCGATTCGATATTCTGTTTTTGTGTCTCGCATAATGACTTCTTTTATTCCTGCATTTATTAACATTCTTTTGCAAAATGTACAAGGCCAATTGTCTTTTACGTATTCGTTGTTTCTTTTATTTATTCCTACTAGATATAGGCTCGCCCCTAACATGTCTTTTCTTGCTGCACTTATCATTGCATTTTGCTCGCTATGTACTGCTCTACATTTATCATAGCCTTTTCCACTTGGCATGTCTTTTTTCATGCAATATCCTAGGTCTAGACAGTTTCTTCTTCCTCTAGGCGCTCCTGTGTATCCTGTTGATATTATTTCATCGTTTTTTACTATGATACTTCCATAATTATTTCTTAAACATGTTCCTCTTTCTGCTACACTTTCTGCAATATTTAGATAATAGTTTATTTTATCAACTCTACCCATTATTTATTCCACCCCTAAATATTCATTATAGGTTATTTCTCTATCAATTATTTTTCCGTCGTTTTTTATATCTATTATTCTGTTTGCTACTGTTTGTGTTAGTTCATGGTCATGTGATGTAAATAGGATGTTTCCAATAAATTTCTTCATACCTTCATTTAATGCGGTTATGCTTTCCATATCTAAATGATTTGTTGGTTCATCGAATATTAAGAAATTGGCTCCTGATAACATTATTTTAGATAATACACATCTTACTTTTTCTCCTCCTGATAGCACTTTTACTTGTTTTAAGGCTTCGTCTCCTGAAAATAACATTCGTCCTAAAAAGCTTCTTACATAGGTTTCATCTGGGTCTTTTGAGTATTTTCTAAGCCAATTTGTTAAATTTTCATCTGTTTCGAATAAATAATTATTGTCTTTTGGGAAATAATTTTGAGTTATTGTTGTTCCCCATACTAACTCGCCTTCATCTGGTTCTAATTCCCCAGCAATTATTTGAAATAATACAGTTTTTGCAATTTCATTATCTGCTAAAAATGCAATTTTATTTCCTTGTTTTACTGTAAATGATACATTATCTAAAACTTTTACTCCTTCTACTGTTTTTGATATGTTTTTTACTTGTAAAATTTCTTTTCCTGGCTCACGATCTGGTTTAAAGTCAATGTATGGATATTTTCTGTTTGATGGTTTTATTTCTTCTAATTCTATTTTTTCTAGGGTTTTCTTTCTTGATGTTGCTTGTTTTGATTTTGAAGCATTTGCACTAAATCTTGCTATAAACTCTTGTAATTCTTTTATTTTCTCTTCTTTTTTCTTGTTTTGTTCTCTTGCTTGTTTTAATGCAAGTTGGCTTGATTCATACCAGAAATCGTAATTTCCTGGATATACTTTAATTTTTCCAAAATCCACGTCTGCAATATGTGTGCATACTTTGTTTAAAAAGTATCTGTCATGTGATACTACAATTACGGTATTTTCAAAATCCATTAGAAAGTCTTGTAACCAATTTATACTCTTTAAATCTAAGTCATTTGTAGGTTCATCAAGTAACAAAACACCTGGATTTCCAAATAAACTTTGTGCTAATAATACTTTTACTTTATCTTTTGCTTCTATTTCTTTCATTAACTTATAATGATTTTCTGGTATTATTCCTAAGTCGTTTAATAGTATTGCTGCATCTGATTCTGCATTCCATCCATCTAATTCTGCAAATCTTTCTTCTAATTTTGCTGCTTTCATTCCATCTTCTTCTGAAAAATCCGGTTTACTGTAGATGGCTTCTTTTTCCTTCATAATATCATATAGTTCTTTATTTCCCATTATAACTGTATCAATTACAGTATATTCTTCATATGCAAAGTGATCTTGTTTTAAAACAGATAATCTTTCACCTTTGTCTAGGCTTACATCTCCTTTGCTTGGTTCTATTTCTTTTGATAATACTTTTAAGAATGTTGATTTTCCAGCTCCATTTGCTCCTATAATTCCATAGCAATTTCCTTTTCCGAAACTGATATTAACATCTTCAAATAATACTCTTTTTCCAAACCTTACGGTTACTCCATTTGCACTTAACATTTTTATTTTCTCCTATATTTTTTTGCTAATTTTTCGTTAATTATTATACTTTATTTTTGTTAAAATTTCAAGATTTTTACATAAAGTTACAAGAGTTCATAAAAAGTACAGGCTAAATTTATAACCTGTACTTTTTAGTTAAAATACACACTTTTACTAAATATTTAATTTAAATTATTTATTTAATTAATCTTTATCAAATAATAATTTGATTCCCCATAGTCCAGATAAACCAACTAAACCATAAACTATTCTAGAAAGAACTGTCATATCACCAAAAATTGCAGCAACTAAGTCAAAATTGAATAAAGCAATTAATCCCCAATTTAACGCACCAATGACAATTAAAACTAATGCAATTTTATCTATTATTTTCATTTTTTCCTCCTTTATTTTCTTTTTTAGTAGTATATGCTATTTATAAAAAATTATACTTTTGGTTGTCTGTTATTTTATTCAAAAAAGACAAGATTTTTGTTATTCTTGTCTTTTTATTTATTTTTATTTTAAATTTTTAATTTAGCATATCTTTTCGTTTTAACCAGTATGTTACTAGCAATGTTAAAACTACTGATATTAATATCATTACAGCAAATCCAAATGGACTATTTTGGAATGGCAAACCAACATTCATTCCCCAAAAACTAGAAATCATTGTAGGTACTGCTAAAACAATGGTAATTGATGTTAAAAATTTCATTACTCCATTTAAGTTGTTTGATATGATAGATGCATATGCATCCATTGTTCCATTTAAGATGTTGCTATAAATTTGCGACATTTCAATTGCCTGCTTGTTTTCTGTAATTGCATCTTCTAGTATTTCTTCATCCTCTTCATATAGTTTTATAATTTTCCCTCTCATTAGTTTTTCCATTACTAGTTCATTTGACTTTAAAGATGTTGTAAAATATACTAAACCTTTTTCTAAACTTAATAATTTTAAAAGTTCTTTATTTTTCATTGAATTTTTTAATATATATTCTGCTATTTCTGTTTCTTTATTGATTTGTTTTAAGTAATTTAAAAAGTAAGAAGAATTTAAGTATAAAATTTGAAAAATAAATCTTGTTTTTTTGTAAGTTTGGAAGTTTTTTACTTTCTTTTTTTCAAAATTTTCTATTATTTTGTTTCTTTCCAAAGATACTGTTATGAAAAAGTCATCTCTTACTATAATCATTCCTAGTGGGATTGTAGAATAAACGTCATTTTCTTCGACTTTTTCTACAGTTGGTGTATCTATAACAACAAAAGTTACATTGTCATCTTCGTCTTGATCAATTCTGGCTTTTTCTTCATAGTCTAGAGCATCTCTAATATAGTCTTGGTCAATGTTAACTCCTTCACATACTTTTTTTATTTCAGCTTCCGACGGATTTACTAAGTTTATCCATGCTCCTTTTTTGAATTCTTTTATTTCTTCCATTTTATCATTTTCTATGTTTGTGTTATATATTTTTAGCAAATCCATCCCCTCCTTTTATTTTCCCTAACACTATTATTTTAGCCTTTTTTGTTCTTTTTGTCAATGTTTTTAAAAATTTACATAATTTCATTTGAAATAAAAAATTAAATATTTTTTCAAAATCTATTGACAATTGAATACCTATTCAACTATAATAATATTAGTTGAATGTTTATTCAATTGTTATTTACTTCAAAAAAGATTTTTCTCAAACTAACGTAGAGAAAGGAATGAATTTTACTATGTCAAAAAATGAATTTATTTGTGATTGTAATATTATTCACCAAGATATTGTAAATAATACATTAAAAAAGATGGCAAATGAATCTTTATTTAATAATTTAGCAAATTTTTTTAAAATTCTTCGGTGATACTACTAGAACTAAAATCCTGTTTGCTTTAGACCAAAACGAAATGTGTGTATGTGATATTGCAAATGTTCTAGGAATGAGTAAATCTTCTATTTCTCATCAATTAGGAGCACTTAGAAAAAGTGGAATTGTAAGATGTAGAAAAAGTGGAAAAGAAGTTTATTATATGTTAGATGATGACCATGTAAAACAATTATTTGAAGTAGGAGTTGAACATATAGAACATAAAAATAGGCAAAAGGAGAATGAAGATGAAAAATAAAATTATTCAAATAGTCGTAGCATTTTTTATATTTTTAATTGCAATTTTTGTGCCTTTTAAAAATGAATTAATAAAATTTATTTTATTTTTTATAAGTTATATATTAGTTGGTTTTGAAGTAATTCAAGAAGCTTTTGAACATTTTTTTAAAGGTAAATTTTTTGATGAGAATTGTCTTATGCTAATTGCAACTGTTGGTGCTTTTGCAATTAAAGAGTTTCCAGAAGCTACTTGTGTTATGCTATTTTACCAAATAGGAGAAATGCTTCAAGATTATGCTGTTGACAAATCAAAAAAATCTATTACAAAATTGATGGATATAAGACCTGACTTTGCGTGGGTTAAGCGTAATAATAAAGTTATTAAAGTAAATCCAAATAAAGTAAATTTAGGAGAAATAATTATTGTAAAACCTGGCGAAAAAATACCTTTAGATGGAACTGTAATTGAAGGTTCTTCTTTGTTAGATACCTCTAGTTTGACTGGTGAATCTGTTCCAAAGGAAGTAGTTGTAGGAGATAATGTTTTAAGCGGTTGTATTAATCAAACAAGTTTATTATCTTTAAAAGTAACAAAAAAGTTTGAAGAATCAACTGTAAGTAAAATATTAGATTTAGTAGAAAATGCAAGTAATAAAAAATCAAAATCTGAAAACTTTATAACAAAATTTGCAAAATTTTATACACCTATTGTAGTATTTATTGCCATTATTTTAGCATTAGTTCCACCTTTTGTTTTACACATATCTACTTTTCACGTATGGCTTTATAGGGCTTTAACATTTTTGGTAGTATCTTGCCCCTGTGCATTAGTTTTATCTATTCCTTTAGGATTTTTTGCAGGAATAGGTGCAGCATCAAAAATTGGTATTTTAGTAAAAGGTGGAAATTATTTAGAACGTTTAGCAAATAGCGAAATTATTGTATTTGATAAAACTGGAACTTTAACAAAAGGAACTTTTGAGGTTCAAAAATTAGAAGCAGTTGGTATATCAGAAGAAGAATTACTAAAACTTGCAACTTTTAGTGAAAACTATTCTAATCATCCTATTTCTTTATCTTTAAAAAAAGCTTACGGAAAAGAAGTTGATACAAGTTTAATTTCAGATTTCCAAGAAATATCTGGTTTTGGAATTTCTTGCAAAATTGATAATAAAGAAGTTTTAATTGGCAATGATAAATGGATGAAAAAAAATAATATTGAGTATATTAAGTCTAATGAAATTGGAACAATTTTATATGTTTCACTTGAAAAAAAATTTGTTGGTAGTATAATTATTGCAGATCAGATAAAAGAAGATTCTAGACAAGCAATTTCTAATTTAAAAAATTTATCTATTAGAAAAACTATTATGCTAACAGGAGATAAAAAAGAAGTTAGTAAAAAAGTTGCTAAAGAATTGGAAATTGATGAAATTTATTCAGAATTACTTCCTACTGATAAAGCAAAAAAATTGGAAGAAATTATGAAGTCAAAATCTTCAAAAGGAAATGTAATATTTGTTGGAGATGGAATGAATGATAGTCCAGTTTTGGCTTTATCTGATGTTGGAATTGCCATGGGTGGACTTGGCTCAGACAGTAGTATTGAAGCTGCAGATATAGTAATTATGACAGATGAACCATCTAAAATATGTAATGCAATTAAATTATCAAGAAAGACTATGATAATTGTAAAACAAAATATTATTTTTGCCATTTTGGTTAAATTACTAGTTTTGGCTTTAAGTGCTTTTGGTTTATCTACTATGTGGTCTGCTGTATTTGCTGATGTTGGTGTTTCTCTTATTTGTGTATTAAATTCGTTAAGAATTTTAAGAGCAAAATTATAAATTTTTAAGTTATTAATTTTATTAGTATAAAATAAAAAACAAAGAAAAATGAAGATATCGAGAGATAATCTGTTCATTTATAGTAAGAGGAGGTTTTAAAATGAAAGAATTTATTTTAAATGTAAAAGGTATGGTATGTGGAGGATGTGAAAACAGAGTTCAAAATGCTGTTAAAAATATTAATGGAGTTAAAGATGTTGTTGCAAATCATGTAGATGGTACTGTAAAAATTGTTGCTAAAGATGATTCTGTTATAGAACAAGCAAAACAAAAAATACAAGATCTTGATTTTGAAGTTGTTTAAAATTTTGATTACTAATATCAATATTTTAGTATGGTAATTTAAGACTATTAAATAATGGGAAGGGAGCTTTTTTCAATGAAAAGAATTGTTTTAGCCATTGATGGAATGACATGTAGTAGTTGTTCTAATGGATTAGAAAAATATCTAAAAAAACAAACTGGAATTTCTAATGCTTCTGTGAATTTAGTTATGGCAAATGCTTTAATTGAATTTGATGAAACGATTTTAAATCAAAAGAAAATTGAAGAATTTGTAAAAGAGACTGGTTTTAAAAGTTTAGGATTATTTCAAGAAAACCAAGAACAATCAAAAATGAAAAATGAAAAAATAAAATTTATCATATTTACTTTTTTAGCAATTATATTATTTTACCTTTCAATGGGGCATATGATTGGACTTCCTTCGATTGAATTTTTTGATATGCATTCAAATCCAATTAATTATACTGTTGCTTTATTAGTCCTTGCTATTTGCTTTATTATTTATGGATTTGATATTATAAAAAGTGGACTTAAAAACCTTATCCATAAAGCTCCAAATATGGATACTTTAGTTGATATTGGCGTATTAAGCAGTTTTTTATATAGTTTATACAGTATGTATATGATTTTTAATGGTCATCATCACTATGTAGGAAATTTATATTTTGAGTCTTCAGCAATTGTTATTTATTTTATTAAATTAGGAAGATTTATTGATAGAGTTAGTAAAGATAAGACAAAAGAGGCCATTCAAAATTTGGTAAAAATAACTCCAAATTATGCTGTAATTAAAGTAGATGGTAAACCAAAACAGGTAACAATTGACGAAGTAAAAAAAGGCGATATTTTAATTAGTAAGCCTGGAGAAAAAATTGCTGTTGATGGAGAAATCATTTTTGGAAAAGCTCATTTGGATGAAGCTTTTATCACAGGTGAGAGTAAGAAATCTGCAAAAACAGTTGGTGCAAAAGTTGTTGCAGGTAGTTTAAATTATGATGGTTATTTAGAATATAAAGCAGAAAGAATTGGAAAAGAATCTACTATTTCTGAAATTGTCCAATTAGTAATAGAAGCCACTAATACAAAAGCTCCAATTAGTAAAATCGCAGATAAAGTAAGTGGATATTTTGTTCCAACAGTTATAGTAATTGCATTAATTACGTTTTTTGCTTATTTATTATTAGGATTTGATTTTGCAACTTCAATTATCACTTTTGTTACTGTTTTAGTTGTTGCTTGTCCTTGTAGCTTAGGCTTAGCAACTCCTTTAGCTATTGTTATTAGCGAAGGTTTATGTGCTAGTAATGGTATTTTAGTAAAGAAAAGTGAAATTTTAGAAAATGCTAGAAAAATTGATACTGTCGTTTTTGATAAAACAGGTACTTTAACTTATGGAACTTTAAAGATAGCAGAAATTAAAAATTATAGTAATAAAGATAATAAAGAATTAATGCAAGTTGTAGGTAGTTTAGAATCAAAATCAACTCATCCTATTGGGAATGCTTTTACTGATTATTTAAAAGAGAATAAATTAGAAACCTTAAAAGTAGAAAATTTTGAAAATATTAGTGGCTATGGAATGGTTGGAACAGTTCAATCTAAGGATTTTATTTTAGGAAATTCTAAAATACTTTCTAAATACAATATTAAAAACACTCATATCAAAGATGAAGAAGCTTTAGCTAATGATGGAAATAGTATTGTTTATGTTGTAGAAGATAAAAATATAATTGCTCTTATTGGAGTAAATGACACCTTAAGAGAGAATGCAAAAGAAGTAATTAAAATTTTAAGCGATAATCATATTGAAACTATGATGCTAACTGGAGATAATAAAAAAACTGCTGAAAAAATTGCAAAAAGTATTGGTATTTCTAATGTAATTTCTGATGTTGTTCCATCTGAAAAAGCAAATATCATAAAAAAATTAAAGCAAGAAAATAAATTTGTTATGATGTGTGGAGATGGTATAAATGATAGCCCAGCTTTAGCAAATGCAAATATTGGTGTAAGCTTTAATAGTGGTACAGACATTGCAAATTATTCTTCTGATGTGGTTTTAACACAAAACAATTTATATAGTATTATCAATTTAAGAAATATTAGTAAAAAGACTGTTAGAAATATTAAACAGAATTTATTCTGGGCATTTTTCTATAATAGTTTAATGATTCCTATTAGTATTGGTTTATTAAAACCTTTTGGTATTTCTATTAATCCTATGATTGCAAGCTTAGCCATGGTTTTAAGTAGTTTAACTGTAATTCTAAATGCTTTGCGATTAAAGAAATTGTCGATGGGGACGGAGCATTTTGACAACATTGTCGTTGGGGACGGGGCATTTTGACAATTTTTATATTATGACTAGAATTAAGAAAGTTTTATATATTTTTTATTAATAACTCCCAGCTGCATAACAGACTATAAAAAAAGAGCCTTATATCATTATATTCATAAGGCCTTTTTTAATATTCTGTAAATTGCTGGTCCCCCCGAATTGTTATTAATAAAAAATATATTAAACTTTTTATCAATACTATTTAATAAAAAATTGTCAAAATGCCCCGTCCCCAACGACAATGTTGTCAAAATGCTCCGTCCCTCGTGGCAATTATTGTCAAAATGCCCCGTCCCCATCGACAATTTCTGGTCCAAGGATGTTAACTGTCCTTTCTAGTTCTGTTTTTGCTAAATTATACATAGTTTGATTCCAATTTCCTATTCCCGCTTCATATTCTTTTATAATTGTCTCTATATCTAATAATTCATATCTATCTTGTCCATTTGCATTTGGATTTTGTCCAGAATTATTATCATAAACATATATTGGTGTATAAGTTGCATTGTCTATTGTTATTTTCCCTGTTTCACCATTTTTTCTTACTTGAACATTTAAAATAAGAGTATTTCTAGTGTTTTCATATGTTTGTGCAGAAAAGAAATTTCCCATTGAATAGATTACAAATCCTGTTTTTGTTGTTCCATCTTCTAATGTAACAGTTTTTATTTCCATTGGTTCTAATACGTGTGGATGACATCCTAAGATAACTTTTACGTCATTTTCAATTAAAAATTTTGCTAAATCTTCTTGTTCTGCATTTTGTTTGATTTTATATTCATCTCCCCAATGCATACTAACACAAATTAATTCTGCTCCTTCTTCTTTTGCTTGATCTATTTTTTGTTTAATAAAGTCTTTATCAATTAAATTAACACAATATTCTTTTCCTGTAGGAAGTGGTATTCCATTAGTTCCATAAGTAAATGATAAGAATGCTGTTTTTATTCCATTTAAATCTTTTAATAAGATTTTATTTTGTTCTTCTTGACTTCTTGCTCTTCCTGTATGTTCTAGTCCTGCTGCATCTAAATAATCTAATGTAGAAACTAAACCTGTATATCCAATATCAAGTGCATGATTATTAGCAGTTGTCATGATATCTAACCCTAGCTCTTTTAAGTCTGTAGCTAATGCTTCTGGTGTGTTAAATGTTGGATATCCAGTATATGGTCTTGAAGGCCCTGCAAGAGTTGCTTCTAAATTTCCAACTGCTACTGTTGCATCTTCAAAATATTTTGTTACATATTTAAACATAGGAGAAAAGTCGTAAGTTCCTGTTTGACTATTATATGCATCTTTAAAGTTTTGGCTATGGCATAATGTATCTCCAATTGCTACAATGTTTGCTATACTATCTTCTGGTATGATTTTTTCTTCTTTTTCTGATATGTTTTCTTCTTGGTTTTCCACATTATTGTTATGTATTGTGGATATTAATTCAGAAATCCCAAAAATTAATATAATTACTAATAAGATTGCAATTACTACTCTTTTATAGTTTAATTTTTGCTTTTTCTTTTTTGTTTTTTGGGGCATATGTTTTCCTACCATAACTTATTTCTCCCTCTTTTATTACATTTTTTATTTTTATTATTTTTTGTTATATATGTTATATCTAAAAATATTATATCATTAGCTAATGTTTTTTACAATATGAACTAATAACGTTTATTATTTTATATAAATGTAATATCAGAAATTTATAATTTTATAAAAAAATCGCCATACAAATTTGCATAGCGATTTTATGGTGAGCCATAGAGGGATCGAACCTCCGACCGTCAGATTAAGAGTCTGCTGCTCTACCAACTGAGCTAATGGCCCATATGTATTATTATAGTATGTTTTATAGTTATTGTCAATAGTTTTTAATACCAAAAAGGTTCTTAAAAAAATATCTAAGAACCTTTTTTAACTAATTTTATATTATCCTTTTGGCTGAGTTGTTTCTGTTTCTGTAGTATTTGTTGATGGAGTTGTTGTTGAATCAGTTGGTGTGGTATTTTCTGTCTTATTTGTGTCTGTTGGTTCTGTAGTTGGAATAGTTGATGTTGGTGTAGTTACTTCTGGAGTTGCTGGTGTTGTATTTGTAGCTGCTCCTTTTCCCCTTACTACTATCTTTGTCATAGGATCATATGTATCTTTTGAAAGTAATGTTGTAGATACTACTTTTCCATTTAACATTTTAGTAATATAAGTTTCTGTTTTCAAACCATTAACACCTTGTTGTTTTACTTTTTCCGTTCCTGTAGGAAGACTTGCATCTTCTTCATATTGTGTAGAGAAAGGTATTGATGCTACTGTCCTTGTACTAAAACTAAATGTGTATTCATTTTGTTCTTTTATTCCATAAACAGATACTGTTGCAATTCCATTTTTTGCACTTGCTACTAATCTAACAGGATATTGTCTTGTATTTTTAAATTTAAAATCAATTACTCCATATGCTACTGTTGCATCTCTTCCTGCTGGTAAAT
>CANRFX010000006.1 GCA_947629995.1 uncultured Clostridia bacterium
GTTTAGGTATGAAATGTGTGAATTCTCTTTATCTGAATTTTTTACTATTTAAAATACATTTTTCTAATAAGACAACTATACTATACATTATACCTGCTAAAATTCCTAAAATAATTACACTTGTCATAACTAAATCTAGTTTAAATACTTGACCTCCATATACTATTAAATATCCTAATCCTGCTTTAGATACCAAAAATTCTCCTGATATTACACCAACTAATGACAATCCTATATTTACTTTTAAGGAATTGATAAATGTTGAAATGTTTGCTGGTAATATAATCTTGGTTAGAATTTGTAGTTTACTTGCTTTAAATGTCTTTGCCATTTTAATAATTTCTTTATCTGTTTTTAAAAAACCATTTAAGTTTTCTAAAATTGTTACTATTAAGGAAATAGCAACTGCCATAACAATAATTGCTGGAGTTCCTGCCCCTACCCATATTATGATAATCGGTCCGCAAAGCAACTTTTGGTAAGCTATTTAATACAACTAGATATGGTTCTGCAACTTTTGATAAAAAGTCTGACCACCATAAAATAATTGCAATTAAAATTCCTAGTCCAGTTCCTACTAAGAAACCTACTACTGTTTCATATACTGTAACCAATATGTGTCTTACTAGGTCATTGGATCCTAAATTCATAAAAGTATTCCAAATTCTACTTGGTTGACTTGTAATAAAACTATCTATTATTTTTAGATTTGCTAGTATTTCCCAGATGCCAAGAAAAATAATTAATATTCCTATTTGTGTAAGTAATACCATAATTTGCTTATGTCTTTTATTTTTTAGATATTGTTTTCTTTCTTTTGATACTACTATTTGTTTATTCATCTACTCCCAACTCCCTCCATAATGTATTAAAATATTTGCTAAATTTAGGATTTTCTCTACAATTTATAGGATTTCTGTTTTCCATATCAAATTCAATTTTATGAATGTCTTTTACTGTTCCTGGTCTTGCATTTAGAACAATTACTCTATCTGACATACTAATTGCTTCTGAAATATCATGTGTTACTATAATTGCCGTCATTTTTTCTTTTCGCAAGATATTATAGATATCATTTGTTACCATGATTCTTGTTTGATAATCTAAAGCTGAAAATGCTTCATCTAATAATAATATTTTGGGTTTTACTGCTAAAGTCCTAATTAATGCTACTCTTTGTCTCATTCCTCCTGATAATTCTGATGGATATTTATCTTTAAAATCATATAAGTCATATTTTTTTAGTAATTCTTCTACATATTGTTTACTTTCTTTATCTTTTTTTCCTTTAATTTCTAAACCAAATATAGTATTGCTAAATACTGTTCTCCATTCTAATAAGCAGTCTCTTTGTAACATATAACCTACTTTAGGAGAAACTTTTTCTACTTTTTCCCCTTCTATGTAGATTTCACCTTCTGTTTTTTCTTCTAGTCCCGCTATAATAGAAAGAAGTGTAGATTTACCACACCCGACTTGGTCCTATAATGCTTACAAATTCTCCTTTTTCTATTTTAAAACTAACATTTTTTATAGCTAATATTTCTTCTTCTTTGCTTTGATATTTTTTGGTTACATTTTTCACTTCTAGTATTTTTTCCATGTCTTTAATTCCTTTCTGAAGTTTTAGATTTTGATTCTGTATCCTAATATATTTTATGTTGAATAAAAAAAGAAGTTCTTTATGTATTTAAGTTATTTTTTTATTTTTTCTAGTTCTTCTTTATTTATTCCTGTTATCTCTAATATGATTTCATCATCTAATTTTTTATTTACCATGTTTTTTACTATTTCTCGTTCTTTTTGCTTTTCACCTTGTTTTAAAATTCTCTTATTTTCCGCTAATAACCTATCATACAATGTACTCATTTGTTTTTCACCTACCTTTCTATCTATTTTTTCTAATAATTCTTGCTTTATATTTTCATTCAAAGTATTTTCTAACAAATATTTTATTATATTTGTTAATTTTTCTAATTTTTCTTTATCTTTTGTAGTTTTTATAATAAGGCTTAAATTATCTATTAATTCTTCTTTGTTTTTTGATTTTTCAATTAACATCGTATAACTAAACATTGTATTTTGCTCTAATAATGTCTGTTTAGATAATTTGTTAATATCTACTAAATTATACTCTAAATCTACTTTATATCTTTCAAATACGTAACTACTAATTTGCTTATCTCTAAAATTTTGTGGTATTTTCCAATTTTTATCTCCTGTATATATTACAATTGGAACAACAATAGGATATTTTGTGTCTTTTCCTATTTTTTTATTTCTACTCCATTCTTGTATTATATCAACACAATAATTTAAAATTCTATATGGCATTTTAATATCTATTGTTGATTGATGCTCAATTAAAAAAAATATTTCTTTGTCTTTTAGTTTATAAACTAAATCTGCTTCTTTTGATTTATATTTGTTTGTTATATAACTATTTGTATATCTTACTAATTGGTTTTTTTCTATTACTTTTTTTGGTTCAATAAAAGAATTAATAAATTTTCTTGCTTCTTCATCTTCTTTTAATATGTTTTTTATTAGTTTATCATGTGAATACCTTATATTTTCTCCTTCTAGTTGATATTTCTCGCTTTCTTCTGCTAATTGTAAAACAGCATTTAATCTTAGTGTATGAATACTTTTAATGTATTGATTATATGTAAATATTTTCAATTTTTATCCTCCTATATTTTATCATTTTTTATTGTATTGTCAAGTTTTATTTGATAGTAAAGTTATGTTTTTAATATTTTTCTGTTTGTTTTCAATTTATATTAGTTGTTTGGGATTGATTTTTGAAATAAAAATTTAGAATAAAATTTAATTATAATTTTATTAAAGCATGAATAAAGAAGATTTGCAATACTTTCAACAAATCTTCTTATTTTTCGACAATACTTCTTTATTTTCTACTTTTTATGCACATTTTAATTAACTATTTTATTTGAAATAAGAACTAGTTTCTTCTAATCCTTCGAAATTTTTTTGTCTATAAACCTCATATAATACAATATTAACTGAATTTGAAAGATTTAAAGAGCGTAAGTTTTTTCTCATCGGAATTCTAATACTCTTATCTATATATTTTTTCAATAAAGCTTCTGGTAAGCCTTTTGTTTCTTTTCCAAATAATAAAAATATATCTTCCATTTTTTCATAATTTGGTTCACAATAGGTATGTTGTCCTTTTGTTGTTACAAAAAACATATTATTACATTCTGGTTTGTATTTTTCTAAAAATTCTGTTAATGACTTGTGTTCTTCTATTTCTACTTTATCCCAGTAGTCAAGTCCTGCTCGCTTTACAGCTTTTTCTGATATATCAAATCCTAGTGGATGAACTAAATGTAACTTGGCTCCAGTTGCAGCACAGGTTCTTGCTATATTTCCTGTATTTTGTGGTATTTCTGGTTCTACCATTACTACATGTATTTGCATTTTTTATTCCTCTTTCTATTTTAATTTTTGTCTTACATATTCATATAATATTATTCCAGTTGCAACAGAAGCATTTAAACTTTCTGCTTTTCCGAAGCATTGGAATTTTTATTTTTTCATCTGCCATATTTTGTATTTTTTCTTCTACTCCATTTGCTTCATTTCCAATTACAATAACTTTCTTCTGGTAGTTAATATCATAAATAGTATTTTCTGTTTGCAATGAAGATGCAACTATTTTAAATTTATGTTTTTTCATCTCTTTTAACGTTTTTTCTAAATCTTCACTATTTATAATTTTTACTCTAAATATAGCCCCCATCGTGGAACGCACAACTTTTGGATTATAGCAATCTGCTGTCTGGTTAGATACTATTATTTGTGTGAGTCCTATGCTATCTACTGTTCTAAGTATAGTTCCCAAATTTCCTGGATCTTGCAAATTATCAAGTACTACTATAATGTCTTGTGAATAGTCAATTTGCGTTGCTTTACTAGTTTTTTCTACTATTGCTAAAATTCCTTGTGGAGTTTGTACATCTGATAAATATTTAAAAATTTTTTCTGGTACATAAACACATTCATATTTTGCAATTTCATACATCAAGTCCTTTGGGATAACTGCATTTTTTTCACAATCATCACATAAAATGATTTGTTTAATTTGGGCTTGTTCTTGTATAGCTTCTGAAACTAATTTTATTCCTTCAATAACATATAAATTAGTTATATCTCTATATTTTTTGTCTCCTAATTTTTTTACATGCTTGATAAATTCATTTTCTTTACTTGTAATTCTTTGCATTTTTATCTCCTTTTTATTTGATTTATATACAAGTCTGCAATTTGTACAACATTAATAATTATCAGTAAATTTCTTAAAAGGTGTTTTTTGACCCCGTCCCGAAAAACACCCAAAATTGTGGTTATGTCTTTTAATGTTTGTTTTTCGTTTTGTGTTTTGATTTTTAGGGTTATGCTTGGTTTTATTCCATTTGAAAATTTTACTGTGTTTCCATATTTTTTTACTATTTCATTTAGATCGATTTTTATTTTATTATGTTCAAATATGAACATTATTAATGTGTTTGTGTCTATATTTTTGCTTGAAATTTTGGTTATGTTTAGTTCTTTTGCTAGGTATTTTATTCTTGCTATTGCAATTAGGTTTTCTACTTCTTGTGGCATATTTCCAAATCTGTCTATTATTTCATCTGTTACGTTTTGTATGTCTTTTTCATTTTTACAAAGTGCTATGTCTTGATAAATTTCTATTTTTTGGTTGGAGTCTGGTATATATTCATCTGGTATATAGCTTGTTACATTTAAGTCAATTTGTAAATCTGCTTCTTCTTTTATTTCAATTCCTTTTATTTCTTTTATTACTTCGTCTAGTAAGTTGCAATAAGTGTCATATCCTACTTGCTCTAAATGCCCAGATTGAACTTCTCCGAAATAGGCTTCCTGCTCCTCTTATTTCTAAATCTCTCATGGCAATTTTGAATCCTGATCCAAATTCTGTGAATTCTTTTATTGCTTTTAGCCTTTTGTCTGCTACTTCTGATAATAGTTTGTCTTTTTTATAGGTAATATAACTGTATGCTTGTATATCTCGCCTTCCTACTCTTCCTCGGATTTGATATAATTGTGCTAATCCCATTCTGTCTGCATTTTCTACTATAATTGTGTTAGCATTTGGAATGTCGATTCCAGATTCTAATATTGTTGTACAAACAAGTACGTTGGTTTTTCCTTCTACAAATTCTTGCATGATGGATTCTATTTTATTTCCTGTCATTTGCCCATGTGCATATACTACATTTGCTTCTGGAATTAATTTTTGTATTTCATCTGCTTTTCTTTGGATTCCTTCTACATTGTTATATATATAAAATACTTGTCCTCCTCTTTCTAATTCTTTTGTGATAGCTTCTTTTATTACTTCTTTGTCATATTCTAATACATAAGTTTGGACTGGTTTTCTATTATGTGGTGGCTCATAGATAACAGACATATCTCTTATTCCAACTATTGACATATGCATAGTTCTTGGTATTGGAGTGGCTGTCATTGTTAGTACATCTACATTTGTTTTTATTTGTTTTATCTTTTCTTTGTCTTTTACACCAAATCTGTGTTCTTCGTCTATAATTAATAATCCTAAATCTTTAAATTCTACGTCTTTACTTAAAATTCTATGTGTTCCAATTAAAATGTCTACTTCTCCTAGCTTTAATTTTTTAATGACTTCTTCTTGATATTTTTTAGTTTTAAATCTATTTAGTATTTCAACCTTTATAGGAAAGTCTTTTACTCTTTCTTTAAATTCATTGTATTGTTGTTCTGCTAAAACTGTTGTTGGTGCAAGATAAGCAACTTGTTTTTGATCCATAACTGCTTTAAATGCTGCTCTTAAGGCTACTTCCGTTTTTCCATATCCTACATCTCCACATAGTAGTCTATCCATTGGTTTTGCATCTTCCATATCTTTTTTTACTTCTTCTATACAACGTAATTGGTCTTCTGTTTCTTGATATGGGAATTTTGCTTCAAATTCGTCTTGCCAAGGAGTGTCTTTACTAAATTGAAATCCTTGTATTTTTTCTCTTTTTGCATATAATTCAATTAATTCTTTAGCAACTTGTCTTAAATTGTTTTTTACCTTTGCTTTTGTATTTTCCCATTCTTTGCTACCTAATCTATTAATTTTGGGCTTAATTTTATCTCCGCCTATATATTTTCTAATATAGTCTAAATCATTTGTAGGAATGTATAAAATATCATCATTTTTGTATTTTATTTTTATATAATCTTTTATTGTTCCATCTGCTTTTATTGTATTGACTCCAATGTAAATACCTATTCCATATCTTCTATGAACAACATAGTCCCCAATTTTTAAATCAGCAAAGACAATTTTTTCTCCTTCTTTAAAGTCTTGGTTAACAATTCTTTTTTTTCTTTTTTCTCCTTCTATTAAATCATCTAAAGTTATTACTAATTGTTTTAAATCATATGCTTCTAATCCTGAGGATAATTTTCCTATACTAATTGTTACAACTGATTCATTTGATTTTACAATAATAGTTTGATTTAGTTTTTCTTCTATTTTATTTGTGATTTCTTCTTGGTTTAATAAATTTTGTAATTTTTTTGCTTTTTCTTTACTAGATACTAATATATATATTTTTTTATTTTGTTTTACTGCTTTTCGTAAATCTTTTAATAATTCTTCTATTTCATTTTTATAATAATTTACTTCTCTATATTCAAATCTGTATTTTTCGTTTGCTAATTTATTTTCAACATCTTGTTTTTCTATATATATAATTTGTTTTTTTTCTAATTCTTCTTCTATTTTTTCATAAGATAATAAATCTTTAATTGCTTCTGGCACAATTTTTTCTTTTTCTAATAAGGCTTTTATTAAATTTTGATTATCAATTGTGATATTTTTGGCTCTTTGCTTTATTTTTCCAATTTCATCTAAAAATATACAATAATTGCTAGATAAATAATCTATTAATGTTTCTTGACTTTCGTAGAAAGAATTAAAGTATTTATCTATTTTACTAATATAATTTCCTGCTTTTATTTGTTCAATATCTTCTTCTATAATTTCTTTTTGCTTTTTGGTTACTTCTAAATTATTTATTTTTTTGCAAACTTGATTTGGTAAAATGTCTAAAATGTATTCATGAGCTGGTTCTATTGTTACTTTTTCTAAAGTATTTATTGACCTTTGAGTTGTTATATTAAAGTTTCGTATGGAGTCTACTTCATCTCCCCAAAATTCAATTCTAATCCCTGTTTCTTCATTATTAGATATGTCAACAATTCCACCTCTAACGCTAAATTGACCTCTTCCTTCGATTAGGTCACATCTTGAATATCCTAAAGAAATTAATTTTTGTTTAATTTCTTCTAAATTATAGTTTTCTCCTATTTTTAAATTAATTTCATTTCTATATAAAATTTCTTTTTGTGGTAATTTTTGCATAAGGGCTTCTATTGTTGTTACGACTATTAAGTTTTTCTTAGCTTTTATTTCATTTAGGCTTTCTATTCTTTTATATGGTAGGTCCTTACTTTCTGCAATGTAATCATATGTTACTATTTCTTTTTTAGGAAATAATACTACTTTGTCTGTAAAGTATTTGATATCTTCATATATTTTTTTTGCTTGAATTTCGTTATATGTTATAATGCAAATGGGTTTTTTTGCAAATTCATTTATGGCTGTTCCTATTTGTACCATTGCCACGTCAGTTAAGCCCGATATTGCTACCGGACTTGTTTTGTTTTCTATTTGTTTTAGTAAGTCAATGAATTTTTCTGATTTTCCTAGTTCTCCTATAATTGTATTCATACTTTCTCCTAAAAGTTACTAAAAATTTAACTTGATATTTATTATACTATATCTTGTAAAAAAAATAAAGTCATATATTAACAATAATTTTTGATTTTTATGCTGTTTTATGTTATTATTATATTGTAACCGATAATTTTTCTGCACTACACATCATAGGAGGTTTTTTATGGGAAGTTACATGTTACCTACAAATTCTGACTACGGGAAACCTGATGAGAGGCTTGTAAAGTTCGCATTTGAATTCTTATTTCCAGATAAGATTCAAGATGCAGAATTTTACCAAGAGTTTAGGAATTTTGTCAATAACCAGTATAGCCTGTTGGGCTGCTCCGTTATCTGGCAAAATTCGGATTCTCCTTTCAGTTCCCTGGTTGGAACTAAGGAAGTAATTATCGATAGCCGAAGCGTTAGGACATCGAGGCACTTCCGGCATATGCCTCAAGCAGCAATGTTTATCTAGTTTAGACAGAAAGTACGGGCATCCGAAATTTCGGATGCCCTGTTACATTTTTACAACTAATTTATCAAATTTAGAATGAATGTATGATTTTAATTTTGTCATAAATTCTTCTGGTTGAATTTCTTTTTTTGCTACCATATCTAAGCCTTTTTCCCAACTTGCAGTTAGTTTTGGGTTTAACATATCTGGCATAGAATAATTAACAATATCATAAATTTTTTCGCCTTTTGTAGTTGGCATTATGATTTGTGTTTTTGAATTAATTTCTATATATTTTATTTTTTCTAATTTTTTTATAATTTCTGCTCTTGTACTACTTGTCCCAATTCCTGCACCTTTTATTTGTTCTCTTAATTCCTCTTCTTCTATTAGTTTTCCCGCATTTTCCATGGCTAAAATGATAGATCCAGAATTGTACCTAGTAGGTGGTGAAGTTTCACTATCTTTTATTTCAAGAGTATATACTTTTACTTCTTGTCCTTTTTTTAGATTTTTTAATAATTCAATATTGTTTTCCACATTTTTATCATCTTCTGTGGATTGTTTGTTTGGTTTTAGTATTTCCAAAAATCCCTGTTTAATACAAATTTTTCCACTACAATTAAATGTTTCTTCATCTATTTTTACTGTTGCTTGAATTTTGTTATATTCAGCTGGTGGATAAAAAATTGCTAAAAATCTTTTTACAATTACCTTATAAATTTCTTTTTGTAAATTTGGTAATTGGTTTAAATTTTCATACCCTTGTCCAGTTGGTATAATAGCATAGTGATCTGTAATTTTACTATCATTCACATATTTTGTTTTACTTAAATTAGTAGAATATTTTTCTTCTACCATTTTTTTTATATACCCTTGAATTTCTTCATCTTTGAAGCCTCTTGTTATACCATTTAAATTCTTATTTATTTCTTTTGATACAGCACTTGATAAAACTCTTGCATCAGTTCTTGGATATGTTACTAATTTCTTTTCATATAAATTTTGTATAATTTCTAAAGTTTCATCTGGTTTTATTTTAAATCTTTTTGTACATTCATTTTGGATTTCTGCTAAGTTAAATAAAAGTGGTGCATTTTCTTTTTGTTTTGATTTTTTAAATTCTGTTATAATTGCATTTTTTCCCTCTAAACTTTTAATAAATTCCTTTGCATCTTGCTCTTTTTTAAAGCCTGATTCATTATATAGTTTTACACTCTCATACATTTTAGATTTTATATTTACTTTCCATTCTGCTTGAAAGTTTGCTGTTTCTTCTCCAAATTTTCCTATTATTTTATAGTATTTAGTTTTTACAAAATCTCTAATTTCTCTTTCTCTTTCTACAATCATGCCAAGTACGCATGTCATAACTCTACCAACTGATATAGATGCTTTTTCTTCTTGAATAGTTTGTGCTAACTTCCTACCATATATAATAGATAATAATCTTGAAAAATTAATTCCGATTAAATAATCTTCTTTTGCTCTTAAATATGCACTATCTGATAGACTATCATAATAAGATAAATCTTTTGCTTCTTTAATTCCTCGTAATATTTCTTCCTCTGTTTGAGAATCTATCCAAACTCTTTTCATTTTTGCTTTTGGATTTGGTTTTGCCATCATAAATACTAATCTTTGTATGTATTCTCCTTCACGTCCAGAGTCTCCTGCATTATAAATTTCTTCTATGTCTTCTCTATTCATTAATTCTTTTACAATATTAAATTGCTTTTCTACTTGTGGAATAATTTCATATTTCCATTCTTCTGGAATAAATGGTAGTGTTTCTAGTCTCCAAAGCTTTAGTTTTTCATCATACTTTTCTGGATAACTCATTGTTACTAAATGCCCTACACACCAAGTTATAATCCAGTCTTGGGATTCTAAATATCCATTTTTTCTGTTTGTAGTTATTTTTAGTGCTTTTACAAATTCCATTGCAACTGATGGTTTTTCTGTAATTATTAATTTTTTGCTCATTTTATTTTTTCCTCTATGTATTGATTTACAATTTCTTTGATTTTCATCATTTCTTGTTTAGTCTCTAATACTTTATAATCAAACCTATCAATCATTTTACTCATATTATTACTTTCTTTTAGTATCTCAAAACTATATTTAAAATTAATATCATATATAAATGAACTAAATCTTAAAATTTGGTCTGTTTCACTAACTCTATTTTTATTGTTAGCAAGTTTTTTTGCATAGAAATCTTCTAACATTTGTGGAGATAGTTTTCCAAATTCTACTTGTTTAATTCTTTCTTCTTCTTGCCAATAAATATAAATTGTTTCATAAATAATATCTAATTTGTCCGCATCTTTAATTATTTTGCAAAATAATTCCTCTTGTTTGGTTAAATCTTTGCTTATTTCATATCGATTGTGTTCATATACTGCTGTAAAAATGATTTCGTCATATTTGTTATCATCTATATAATTTCGAATATAATTATCTTTTTTTAAAACGCCTACTCCCGCTTCTCCATGATTAAATTTAATATTGTTATCTAAGATAATACTATTTGTATTTTTATCATATATTTTATATTGTTCAAATCTTCCTATATCATGTAGTAATCCAATTAACTCTGCAAGCTTTATCTCTTCTTCTGTTAGTTCTAAATTAATTGCAATTTTTTTACAATTTTCTGCCACTCTAAAAGTATGATCTATTTTTGTTTGAACTCTTGGATTATCAATTTCAATTTTATTTACATGATTTATAAATTCTTTTTTTGCTTTTTCTATATCTATCATATTTACACCCCGATTGGAATTTTATCATTTTTCATTTTTAAATTCAATAGTAGAAATACAAAGTTTTTAACTGTAACTAAACTGTAACCAATATTTAATATTATTGAAATACATTATTTTTTATTTTGTAGTATAATAGAATGTAGATTATACTAAGGAGAATTGTAGATGAGTATAGAAACAGATTTAAAAAAAGATGGAATTGAAGTAATTGAACCTTTAGATACTCTAAAAATTAATTCAATTGCAAGAAATGTTGCTCAGAAAATTTGCGATACTTTTCCTGATTATGGATTTAATCAAAATGATTTGTTTATAAAATTGTCTAGATTAAATATGTATAAAGCCAAAATGCCTGAACGGAATGGCTGAAGCAAATTACTTTTATAAAAACACTTCTATTTATTTTAATGAGCATATTTCTGACAATAATCTAGAGGATTTTGCTATACACGAATGTATTCATTATTTACAAGAAGTAAAGGATAAAAGAAACTATTTAATAAGAATGGGACTTTGTGATTACACAGAATTTAAAATATATGGTTTAGGTTTAAATGAGGCTGCTGTTCAATTAATGGCTTCTCGAATAAATGCTATGCCAAAAGAATCAGTTAAATATTTTGGTATTAATTTTGAGACAATTAGTCCTTCTTGTTACCCTTTAGAGTGTTGTTTAGTGAATCAATTAGCTTATATAACTGGTGAAAATGTTTTATTTGAAAGTACTATAAAAAGCAATGATAATTTTAAAAAAGTTTTTTCTAATTTAACTTCACCAAGCACTTTTATGGCTATTCAAAATGCAATTGATGACATATTTAATGATGAGGAAGAAATTATAAAATTAAATAATAAAATCACACAAATTGATGATAGAAATAAAAAAGTAGATGGAATGATTAAAAAAATTGATGAACTAAAACATGAGATAATGTTGATATTTATGAGAACTCAAAACCTTATTATCTCTAGTTATTTTGATAAGGCTTTTAATCAAATTTATGATTTAGATGGTATTGAACAGTATAGACAAAAATTATATACTTTTCGTGATTTATTAGGATTTACAGAAGGATATACATTTTTTAATGATTATTATGTTTCAAAAATGGAAGAGTTAGACAAAAAATATAATCTAATAGAAAATGGTCAACTTGAAACTTCTATTAAATTAATTTCTAAAAAAGAAAATACCTTTATTAAACTCTTAAAAGTACTTAAAAAAATTATTTTTGGTTCAGTATCAAAACAAGAAAATATTAATTAGGGCTGAAAAAAAGTATCAGCCCTTATTTAATTGTTCCGCTATATTTTTTGCAGCTTCTCTTCCAGAATATGATGCCCATGCAACTGTTGATTTTGTACCCGCTAGGTCTCCTCCTGCATAAATTTTAGGATTGGAAGTTTGGTATTTTTCATTTACTTCAATATTTCCGTATTTATTTGTTTTTAGTCCTAATTGTTTTACATATGGTTCTACACTAGATCCGGAGTGCCATAATAATATAATCTGTATTAATTTTGTAATTACTATTTTCAATATTTATAGGAACTAATCTTTCTTCATTTTCTTTTTTTACAAGTTCTGTTTTTATTAGTTCTACTTTTTCTACTTTATCTCCTCCTATTATTTTAACAATATTATTTTGGAATAAAAACTCTACTCCTTCTTTTTTAGCTTCTTCTATTTCTTTTAATTCTGCTGGCATTTGTTCTTCTGCTCTTCTATAAATTACTTTAACTTCTTTTGCTCCTAATCTTTTAATTGTTCTTGCACAATCCATTGCTACATTTCCGCCACCAACAATACATACAACTTTATTGTTATAGTCTGGATGTAAATTATATTCTAAAAGTTCATTTCCACCGAATTACACCTTTTAAGTGTTCTCCGTCTACACCCATTTTAGATGATTTATTTGCTCCTATACTTAAAAATATAGCATCATATTCACCTTCTAAATCTTTTAGAAATAGATTTTTTCCTAATTCTTGATTATATTTCACTTTAATTTCTAAGTTTAATATTTTCTTTACTGCTTTTTCTACAATGTCTTTTGGTAGTCTAAAGTCTGGAATTCCATGAACAAGTAAGCCACCTAAATAATTGTATTTTTCATATATTGTTACTTGAAATCCATTCCTTGCTAAAAATGCAGCTGCAGTTAAACCTGTTGGTCCTCCTCCTATTATTGCTATTTTTTTATTGTTTTTCTTTTCTTCAATTTCTTTTTTATAACAATTTTGAAGGCTATCATCTTCTAAAATATTATCAAATACAAAACATTCTAATTCTCCTATAGAAACCGCTTCTCCTTTTATTCCTCTTATACAAGAACCTTGACATTGCTTTTTATGTGGACAAATTCTTCCACATATTCCTGGAAGTACAGTTGTATCTGACAAAATTTCATATGCTTTTTTTAAATTTTCCATTTTTATTTGCTCTATAAATGCTGGTATATTATTTCTTAAAGGACATCCTTTTTGCGCACATGGTTTTGCTGTGCAATTTAGACAATAATTTGCTTTTTTATTTATTTCTTCTATTTTTGTGTTTTCCATAGTAATTTTATTTCTCCCTCACTTACCATCTTTACTATATAGACTAATAGTATTTTTTAAATTCTTTCTATTACTAATTTTAGGTCATTTATAAAATCAATTTTTTTTGTTTCATCACGAAGTAGTGCTGCTGGATGCCAAGTTGGTAAATATGAAATTCCTTTTTTCTCTATCCATTTTCCTCTTGATTGTGTTATTCCATATTCTTTTCCTAAAATATTTTTAAGTGCTACACTTCCGAAGTAAAACAATAATTTCAGGTTTTACTAAAACAACTTGATTCCTTAAATAGTCTAAACACGCCACTGCTTCGTCATCCTCTGGATTTCTATTTCCTGGTGGTCTACATTTTACAATATTTGCTATATATACTTCTTCTCTTTTTATTCCGATTGCTTGAAATGCCATATCCATTAATTTTCCAGCTCTTCCTACAAATGGTTCTCCGAAGTCTATCTTCATCTGCTCCAGGCCCTTCTCCTATAAACATGATTTTAGCATTTTTATTTCCTACACCAAATACAATGTTTTGTCTTGTTTGGCACAATTTACATTTTTTACAGTCTTTAATTGATTCTTCTAATTCTTCCCATGTTTCAAACATTTTTTACTCCTATTTTACACAATTTTCTATTAACTCAATTTTCCTGTGTTTTGTTGTATCAATCCTTGCTTTTGTACCTATTGGAATTACAGTTTTTGTTTCAATATGTCCAAAATTGTTTGATTTAATAATTGGAAATTTGTATTTTTCATTTGGCAATTCTAATACATCTGAAATAATTTTTTCTAAACTAATTCCACTTTCATGTTCATAATTTCCAATCCATAATCCATTTATTTGTTCAAATACATCATTTTGCTTCATAAAAGCCAAGAAGTTACTTGCCATTTCTGGTGGTGTTTCTATACCTAATTCTTCTAAAAATAATATTTTATTTTTAAAATTGGCCTTGTATTTTCCTGCTGCAAATTCATGCATTAAGCATAAATTTCCGCCTATTAATTCTCCTTCTGCTTGTCCTTGTTGTAATGTTACGTATTTTTCGTGAGCTTTTCCAATTTCTAAACTGCCTTCTACAAATCTTTTTATTGCTTCATCATAACTATAGGAAGTTTCGTCTGTTGCAATTGTTTTAAAGTTTGTTCCGGCTAAATGTAACTAATCCGAGTTTTTGCTGTAATTACATTTGTAATTGATGTAATATCACTATACCCACAAATAATTTTAGGATTTTTTTTGATTAGTTCATAATCTAAATACTCAAAAGTGCTATTAGAATTGTTTCCTCCGTTTTGCACACCATATCATTTTTATTTCTTTGTCTTTAAACATTTCATTTATATCTTTTGCTTTTTCTTTTGCTGTACTACTATATCCATTTGTATTAGAAAATAAATTTTTTGAAAATTTTACTTTAAAGCCACTTTTTTCTACTATTTCTTTTGCTTGTTTTAATTCTTCTATATTTTCTCCTATTACTGGATCTGATGGTGCAACAATTCCTATGGTATCTCCTAATTTTAATTTATTTGGAATAATGTTCATATACTTGCTCCTTTTATTTTAACTCAATAATTGCAGTATTTAATCCATATCCTTCTTTTTCTACTCTATATGAATGAATTAAATCAGAATTACATACACTGCAAATTCCGCTATCTATTATGTTTTCTTCTTTTAATCCTTGTCTTTGTAATAATATTTTATTAATTTCAACAGTGTCAATATTCCATTTTTTATTCTGTACAGTCTCTTCTATCCAGTAGTAGTTTTGTTCTTGTGAAATATCTTGAAATTCTTTTAAAAATTCATTTTTTACTTCTTTTTCTACTTCAAAATGACATTTTCTAATACTTGGTAAAATACAACATATTATATCTTCTGGCTTGCAATCAAATTCTTTTTGCATCTTTATTACTGTTTTTACTGATATTCTTTGCAAAGTTCCTCTCCAGCCAGAATGAATATTTGCAATTACTTTTTTTACTGGATCAAAAAATAGTAGTAAAATACAATCTGCATTTGTTGCAGCAAGTATTAAGTTTTTTTGGTTTGTAATTAATCCATCAGTTTTTCTATATTGGTCTAAATTAAAATCTGGTTCATTTAAGTTGAATTTTTGTGTTACAACTTTTACTACGTCTGTATGTTCTTGATTTGTTTTTACTAAGTTTGTTACTGATACACCAATAGCGTCACATAAATTTTTATAATCTTGCAATGCTTTGTAATAATCACCTTTTGATGTTCTGTAATTTTTATCTATTCCTAGGCTATATGCATGATTAATTATATCTTTATATTCCAAAAGTTTTCTGAATTGTAAATATTCTATTCCATTTTTCTTTATGTGCAATACATTTTTATTTGATAAATCCAATTTATTTTTTCCTTTCTATCTTTTTCTTCATTTGCTTTATTATATCATCTTTTGATTTTTTGTCTATATAATTGTAATTGTTATCTTTTTGTTTTATATTGAAACCACATATTGGTTTATAACTACAATATTCACATGCTGTTTTTCCATTTTTATTATATGGTTTTAAATTTATATTTCCACTCAAAATTTCTTTTGAAATTTCTTTTATTATATAATCAATATAGTCTTGTAATATTTTAAATTCTTCCTTATTTACTCCATTAGTCCATTTTTCAATTATATCGCCTGAAACTGTAAGACCTGCTGGAACTATTTTTGAACTTCCACTTTTTAATGTATTATCATTCATTTTGATTACTTTTACATCTGCTAAAATTAATCCCTTCATTTTAAAATTTTTTCTGATTAGTTCTTCAATTTCTTCTTCTGAAATCTTTTTATCTGAGTTTATCATCTGCTCTAATAAAGAAAAATAAAATACTCCTGCTGGCATAATATCTTCTTTTTTGCATATAACATCAGAATATGTCAATAATTGAATTTGAAGCCCTGCATATACTTCATTTAAATCAATATTTTTAGTAGATGATTTATAATCAATAATTCTTAAATATTTTCCGTTCTTCTCCGCTTTGCTGTATCAATTCTATCTATTTTGCCAGTAATTTCAACTTTTTTTCCATCTTCTAAATCCAGAATAACTGGTTTAAATTGAACTTCTGTACCTGCAATTGAAAAATCGCTATAAATAAGTGTTTGTATAATATATTTTAAAGATTTAGCAACCATCCTTTTTAGTCTTTGTACTAAAACTTTATATTTTGCTGTTGCACTAAAGATAAAATTTTTGCTTAATTTTAAATTATTATCTATAATTTGGGAAACTATTTCATAGATATCTTCATCTTGTAATTCTGATAGGTTTATCTTTTCTTGTTGGACTGTTTTAAAAAATTCATCAATTGTTTCATGCATAAATGAACCTGTTTCAAAATTATGGATTTTTAATTCTTCTTTTTCTTTTAGTTTTAATCCATATTGCAAATAATATGAAAAAGCACATTTTTTGTAAGCCTCTAGTCTTGAAACACTGGTATGTAAAACATTTCCGTATAGTTTTTCTATATTTTCTTGTGCTATTTTTTGTGGTAGATTAGTGTATTCTAATCCTTCTAAATCATTTTTTAATTTTTCTTGCCATTCTACTTTTTCTTTATAATATTTATAAATTTGATACCAAATTTCAGGGATTTTTTCGTCTTTTCTAAGTTTTGCTATATTTTCTAATAGCTCTTCATAAGTTGCTCTTTCGTTTGCTATTTCATACTCTTTTTCTACTTGGTCACTTTTTTCTTTTATGTTTGGATATATTTTTTTAATTTTATAAATTAAAATTGAAGGTCTTAATGAATTTCCTTCTTTATCTGATGCTGGATATGATAAATATAATTTGTTTTCTGCTGTTGTAAATGCTTTATATATATTAAAATTATCCTCATATAATCGTTCTTGTGTATCTTTTGCAAGTTCTAGTCCGTCTTGTTTTAAGGTACTTCTATCTTTATCATCTAAAAATCCTTCATCTTTATTTACTTTAGGAAAACTTCCATCATTTAAGCCTATTATAAATACTACTTTTACTTTATGACTTCTAGAACGATCAACATCTCCAAAAGTTACTTGGTCTTGTGTTCCTGGTATTTTTCCTAGTCCACTATTTTTTAGGCCAACTTTTAGAATTTTTAAATAATCATCTATATTTGCTTTTTGTTTTCCAAATACCAATATAATTTCATCAAATAATTCTAAAATTATTTGATAACTCTCTATATATTCTTTTGCTAAATCTAATAAATTTTTTTCTTCTAGTTCTTGTATTTTTTCTATTACTTTTTCTTCTAATTTTAGGCTTTGAAGAATATCATATAATGTTTTTGTTATTGTTTCAAAGTTTTTTTCTTTATTTATTTTTTCTTTAAATATTAAGAATGGTTCAATAATTTGTTTCCTTAATTCATTAAATCTTTGAACTTTATCATTTTTATCTATGTCATATTCAAAATCTTTTTCCCACTTACTATATTGTATTTGCCATTTATTGCAGTAATTTTCTAATTCAAATATTTCATCTGGCTCAATTTCTGTCAAGCCTAATTTTAGATAGTTAAAAATACTATCTTTCGAAAATTTTTTATTTAATACTTCTAAAATTGCAAGTACATATTGAATAATAATATTTTGATTTACATCTCTTTTTTCATCTATAAATACAGGTATGTTGTATTTTTGAAAAATTGCTCTAACTAAAGAAGAATATTCTTCCATATTTTTTGATATTATTGCAATATCTTTATATCTTATATTTTCATTATGAATTAGTTTTGTAATTTGTTTTGCTATATTTTCTATTTCAGAATAAGGATTTTGTGCTAAAAATAGATGTATGTTTTCCACATTTTTTCCATATTTATTTATTTTATTTTTGCTTATATTTTCACTTAAATGTAATAATTCTAGTGTTTGAAGACGATATTGCTTGTTTAGATGTACTGGTGTTTCTAGTTGTAAATTATTTTCATTTATCATCTTCCAAAGTTTAGATATTGTAATTTTGTTAGAATAGAAAATGTCTGTATCTGGATTTGTATTTATATTTAAATCTTCTGTTGTTATTGTTATATTTACTTGTTTTGCTTGTTTTACAAATTGCTTTATTACTTCATATTCTTGGGTTGTAAATCCTGCAAATTCGTCTAAGTATATTATACTGTTTTTTATTATGTCTGTTTTTTCTATGTTTTGGGCAAGTATTGTTAATAAGTCATTTTCTTCTATGTATTGCTCCTTTATTTGATTTTCAAATTTTTCATAGATTAGTATTATGTCTTGTAATTTTGTTTTTAGGTATGTGTCTTGTATTTTTTCTGCTTCTTGTTTTAAGTCATCTACTAATATTTTGTGTTGCTTAAATTCTGTTATTGCTGTTATGCATAGATCTATGTTTTCATCTGATTTTCCTAAGAATTTTAGTTCTTTCTTGTGTTTATTTAATATTGAATATATTAGCATTGCTTTTCCAGAGGATGTTAGGTTTGTTTTTGTTCCTCCTCCTATTTCGTTTATTACTCTATATGCCATTCGGCTTAGTGTTACTACTTCTGCATTTATTATTGCATGTGATTTTACTGCTTTCATTAGCTTTTCTTCTGCTGTGAATGAAAATTGCTCTGGCGTTATCATATAAATTTTCTCTTTTTCTATTTTTTTTGCTATTTCTGAAAAGCAGTACTCACTTTTTCCTGTTCCTGGTTTTCCATATATTATTCTTAGTCCCATTTTTACTCCTTTTTATTTCTTTTTTAGAAGGCTCCGCCGCCTCCGGCCACCACCGACCTCCGCCAGAGAAGCCACCTCCACCAGAAAATCCACCGCCTCCGGCCGCTTGAATATCCGCTTCCTATATTACTTAATATTTTTCCTGTTGCTTCTCCATAAGACTTCAAAAATCTTCTATCCAAACTTGCATAAGTATAAAATATACCATAATCTGATGTAATAAAATCTATAAAAGATGTGTTTATTATTAATTTTTCCAAATCATCATCTATGTGTAATCCTTTAATCCTTTTTATAATTTTACTTGATATTCCAAAACTTACACTGTAACTTAAGTACTGTTCCCATAATGTAACTTGTTCTATGTCTCTATCCTCCATTAAACTATAATTTTCAATTTTGTCCTTTAAAGCATTTAATTTGCTATAATCTTCAATCATAATGCTATTGTTCTTTAACATTAGATTATCTGTTAAAATTAAAATAGTTGCTATACAAATTAATACTTCATCTGCCACAATATATTTTACAGGTGAGAATACTGCTGTTAAAATAATTATTATTCCAAAAAGCAAAATTAAGCTTATTGTTGTTGTAACTACTTTCTGACCAGTTATCCTTTGTACTGCTTTATTAATCTTATGTCTTGTTATAATAACTAAATTAATTGGTATATATAATATTCCCATAAGAAATGGTATAAAAAATATCATATAAATAAACAAATATCCTAAAAAGGCAACAGAATATTTGAAGTTATATATTTCAAAGCCATTAAACATTATATGTTTATAAATAACTAAAAGGCTTAGTATAAACAAAAATACATTAAATACTCTCAAGCAAAGTGGTACTTTTGCTTGGTTTGCACCTTTTGTACTAAGATTTGCTTCTACTAATTTATTTAATTCTTTGAACTTTTTATTTGCTTCTTTTTCTTTTGGCATTTTTTCTAATCTATAATTTAACATAACTTCTTCTTTTGTTTCAAATACCCAGTCATAAACATATTTTTCTATGCTATCCATTTTGTATTCTAATTCTTTATTTTTGCTAATCTTATATGTATAATTATCTTTACCCATAGATTGTATAATATCTAGTTTTATAATTTTTTTATTAATTAAACCTAATATTACAGCAATAATATCTCTTGCTAAAATTGTTCTACTTCCTTGAATACATCCGCGCTAACATTGGATTATATTTTTCGAATAAATCTTCTTCATTTATGTTATTTACTGGATATTTTTTGTCTTTTTCAAAGATAAACATTAAAATTACCCAATAAATAAATAAACATACTGCAAAAATTATAATTTTTACTGTAAAAGCATTTTTCTCTTCTTGATTTTCTATAATTGCATTTTCATCTTCATATACCATTTCTTTGGCATCTATGTTGGAAAGTTTACTTGAATATGGAATATTACTATTATCAAATAATACCCTTGTTGCTACATATTGTCCTGGTTTGACATTTTCTACTTTAAAATTGCTATGTGTATTATTTACAATTTTTGATATTCCATTGTATGGTCCATGTGCCCAAATATTAATCTCTTTTGTATTTCTTGGCAAGTAGATATCAATGTTTAATTTTTCTATCTCTACTTCCCAATTTCCTCCGATAAAGTTATAATATAATTCACCTATATCATTGTGCTTTACACACAAATTTTGAATTATATAATCAATTTTAAAAGTTTTTGTTATATCTTCTGATGGAGAATATACTTTTATTTGTTGTATTCCATTTTCTTTTGTAACTGTATATAAATTTGCGTTCCCATTGCGTGCAAAATTAGATTCCTGAAATTTTCTTTCTTCTCCATTTTGAATTAGGTATACACCTTCTACATAAATTCCATCTCCATTATAAAAGTTGTCATCAATACTACTTTCTTTTCCTATTTTATTTAAAGTTGTATCTTCTAAATTATAAGGAATATCAATATAAATTCCATTATAGCTTCCACTAAATTTATATGTTAACTCTTGTTCTATACTTACAGAACCATCTTGATTTATAGTTGCTTGTATATCCATATTTTTGATTTTATAACTTTTGGCCTGTACTGTATTTTTAGATATGAATAATATTATAAATGCAAATAAAATAATTCCTAATAATTTAACTTTCTTTTTCATCTCTTTTTGTTTCTCCTTTTACATATTAAATTTATGCTTCTCTTCTCCAGTAAAATAAGTATTGTTGAGCAAGTCCTACTAAACTTCCAAATTTTTCTTGTGCTAGTTTTTCGATTTGTTTTTTGCTTACTTTTGTTTCATCTTCATTTCTTATATATAAGTCGTTCATTACTCTTCTTACCCACACATCTATTGGAAATACTTCAAACCTCTTTAGATCCGAAAATAATAGTATGCAGTCTGCTACTTTCGGTCCTACTCCAGATAATTTTAATAGTTCTTCTCTTACTTCTAGAGTATTTGGATTTTCTTTCATTTTTTTTAGGTCTACTTGTTTTTCTAGTATCATTTTTGTTGTTTCATATAATCTTACATCTCTAAAACCTAATCCTAATTGCCTATATTCTTCTATAGTAACATCTTTTAATTTTTCTGCTGTTGGAAATGTGTAATAATCTTTATTATTCCATGTTATCTTGTTTCCATATTTTTTTGATAATCTTTCAATAATCCCTTTAATTCTTGGAATATTGTTATTTGCAGAGATTATAAATGAAATTATAGTTTCCCATAAATCTTGGTTTAAAATTCTAATTCCCGCTCCATATTTTATACTTATTTTCATGTTTTCATCTATTTTTGATAGTTTTTCTTTTATTGTGTTATAATCTCTTTTTAAGTCAAAATATTCTTCTACTGTTTGCTTAATATCTTTTTTAAATATTCCTTTTATTATAACGTTTTTTCCTTCTTTTTTTACGTTTGCTACATTTTCTCCAAAGATTCCTTCATAACTCCCATTTTCTTGTTTGTTCCATCTAAAGCATTGTCCACATTCAAATATGTCCTTTAATTCAAATGAATCTACATTTTCTAATATTATTTTTTGTTCTTTCATTTTCTCTCCTAAATTTAAAAAATTGTCCAAATATATTATACTATATTTAGACAATTTTTTGTATAGATTTTTAAACTTTTTTAAATCCTAATCCTACCACTTCCCTAGAATTTGTTATAATAATAAAACTTTTGGGATCTATTTTTCTTGCCTCCATTTTTACTCTTTCAATATCTCGCCTAGTTACTGCACATAATAAGACTAATTTGTTTTCTCCTGTGTACATTCCTTTTCCATATATTCCGGTTGTTCCACGTTTTACTTTTTCGCTAATTTGTTTTGCTATTTCTTCGTTTTTATCTGATATAATAAATAATAATTTAGTAAAGTAAATTCCTTCAAATACAATATCTATCATCTTACCCATTATATAAATTGCAATTGCAGAATATAGCCCTATTTCAATTTCTCTAAAAAATATTACATTTAATCCTACAATTCCAATATCCATAAAAATAATTACTCTACTCATACTAATTGTTGGTCTATATTCTTTTGCTATATAACTTACTAAATCGCTTCCACCCGTAGAGCCATTTACTTTTAGTATTATTGCTGTTCCGAAGTCCAATAATAATTCCACCATAAATACAAGCTAAAAATCTATCATTTGTTAATGGTTCTATTTGGTCTAACAAATCAATAAATACAGACAGCGCAATTGTTCCAATTAGAGATTTTATAAAAAATTTTTTTCCTATTTTAAAAACAGCAAATAAAAATAATGGAGCATTTATAGCAAGAATTGTTGTTCCCATTGGTATATTTAATAAATAATAAACTACTGTTGCGAGACCCGATACCCCACCTGATGATAATTGATTTGGTAATAAAAATAATGCTACTCCTGTTGCCATTACAAAACTTCCTACTAATATTCCGACAATTTCAATAATCATTTTTTTTATATTATTTTTTTGTTCTTTATGCATAAAAAATCACCTTTATAGCATTATTTGCATATATTGGTGATTTTATACTTCGATTTTATTCTTCCAAAAAGTCATTATATGTCTTTGTAATTTCTATTTTTGATTTGCCTTGTTTAATACTTTCGTCTTGCTTTAAAATTAAATCTACGTCATATATGTCTTTTAATTTTAATACGTTTTCTTTTTTATGACCAATTACGTTATTTGAATCTATTGGATTTACAGTAACTTCTACTTCTTTTACTTTTACATTTAATTTTTTAATTTTTCCAACAATTGCATCATACCATAAACTTGACTCAACGAGTTGCCTAAAAGCTGGGTGGAATGGTCCGTGCAACTACTTCGCTTCCTTCTTTTTCTGGGTTATCAATTTCATCTGTATTTTGTAAGCCTACTCTTATAATTTCTATTTTTTTATCTGCAAACATTCTAACTAAATCTTTACAAACTTCAACTGCCTGTACAACTGTTAAAGGTTCATATTTTCCTTTTTTATAGTCTTGCTCTAATTTTGTTCCTTTTACTACTAATACAGGATATATTCTTACCATTTTGGGTTTTAGCTTTATTAATGATTTTGCTGTGTTAATTTCATCAATTCTCGTACTTTCAGGAAGTCCTACCATCATTTGATGTCCTAGTTTGAAGCCATTCCATCTAATCATTTTAGATGCTCTTTTTACATCTTCAAATGTATGTCCTCGATTAGCTTTATTTAAAATATAATTATTCGCAGATTGTACACCAAGTTCAATTGTTTTTACTTTATATTTTTTTAATCTTTTTAATATTTCTTTATCAATGGCATCTGGCCTTGTAGATATTCTAATTGATTCTACTTGTCCTTTTTTTATGTATTCATATGCTAAGGATAATAGTTCTTCTTGTTTTTCTTTTTCGATTGCTGTAAAACTACCTCCGTAAAAGGCTATTTCGATTTGAGAATCTTCTTCTTTAATATTTTTTAGGTAATTTTCTATGATTTTTTTTGCTTCTTCTTTTGTCATGTTCTTTTTTTGTCCACTAATTGATTTTTGATTACAAAAAACACAATCATTTGGACATCCTAAATGTGGTACAAATATTGGTATGATATATTGTTTTTTCATGAATTTACCCCTTTTCTTCTAATGCTTTTTTGGCAGCATGCATCTCTGCTTCTTTCTTGCTTTTTCCTTTTCCTGTTGCTAGAATTGTTCCATTGCAACTTACTTGTGCTTCAAATCTTTTGTTATGGTCTGGTCCTTTTTCTTTTATGATTTCATATTCTATTTTTACTTCTCCATGTTCTTGTAGTTTTTCTTGCAATACTGTTTTATAGTCTTTATCTCCTACGTGTTTAGTTGCTTGATTAATTTCTTCTTTTAAATTGTTTATAATAAATTCTTCAGCTACATTTATTCCTCCATCTAAGAATATTGCTGCAATTACTGCTTCTACACTATCTGCTAGTATTGCTGGTCTATTTTCTCCTCCTGTTTTTCTTTCTGATTTTCCCAAGTATAAGAAATCACTAAAATTATGCAGTTTTGCTATTTTGTATAAACTTTTTTCACAGACTACGGCTGCTCTAACTTTAGTCATTTCTCCCTCTTTTAATTTTGGATAGTTTAAATATAAATATTTACTTGAGATAAATTCTAATATACTATCTCCTAAAAATTCTAATTTTTCATTACTTTCTACATTGTTTTCATAAGCATATGATGTGTGTGTTAATGCTGTTTTTAGTAAATTTTTGTCTTTAAAATTATATCCTATACTTTCTTCTACTTTATCCATTTTCTCCTCCTAGTATGAATATCGCTTTATATTATATACCTTTTTAGGAATTTTGCAAGTATCTTTTTTTATGTATTTTGCTACAAAATGGTATATTTTTTTTTGCTATTTTTATAGACATTTTTAAAGTATTATTGTATAATAAATATGTATTATTTTAAGTAAAGGAAGATATAAATTATGCCTAATCAAAATGATTATAGAAATTTATCTGATGTTTTTAGAGAATTACAAGAAATGCAACATAATCCACAAATTTCTGAACAATATAATAAAAAAGAAGCAAAAACTAAAAAGCATTTTAATTTTCGTTATAGTAATCCATATCAAAATCATGATTTAAAACTTTCTCATATTATAATAGGTTGTGGAATTTTAATTGTTGGACTAGCTGTGTTCTTTCCAAAAAACACTTCTTTCACTCAAAGTTATGCCAAAGAAGAAATTTCAGAAATATCTGAATATGAATTAAACCGACATAGATTAAACATTCAAAATATTATTTCCGAAAATGCTAATATGGATAGAGTAAAAGAGCAAGTAATTGAAGAACGTGATATTGAATTTGAAACACAATATAATAATAATCCATCTCTTCCAAAAAGTGAAGAAGTAATTATGCAAGAAGGAATTCTTGGTAAAGAAAATGTAACTGCTGTAAAAACTTATGAAAATGGTAATTTTGTAGAAGAAATTATTTTAAATAAAGAAAAATTAGTAGATCCTGTATCAAAAATAATTGATATTGGTACATCTGAATTTTTAGCAAAACATAAGGTACATATTGGGGATACAATGTATTTTGTATCAACTGCTAATTTAAAAGAAACAACAGATACTTCTTCTAAAGATATTGCTGAAGTTAAAGAAAGTTTAGATGTTAAGTTGTTGGAATTACCAAGTGAAGAATGGTGTAAAGTTTCTTATGATAATATTGAGGGATATGTTAAAACATCTAATTTAACCTCTGCTTTTACTACACCAAGTATTGTTGAAAAAAATAGAATTCAAAGAATTTTAATTAAAGTAAATATAGATATGGAATTAAATAGGACAAGTGGTTTAAGTTTAAATGATTATAAAAAAATATTTACAAATCTTCCAAATGATAAAAATAAAATCTTTGAAAATAATTATACTACTTTTTATAATGCAGAAAAGAAATATAATATTAATGGTATTTTCTTAGCTTCTATAGCTATTCATGAAAGTAATTGGGGTACTTCTGAGATTGCTCAAGACAAGAAAAACCTATTTGGATATGGTTCTTTTGATTCAACTCCTTATACTTCTTCTTTTGAATTTGCAGATTATTCAGAAGGTATCGAGACAGTTGCTAAATCTTTAGTAAAATACTATTTAAATCCATCTGGCACAAAAATTTATGATAATGAAACGGCTGCTGCTTGGTATTATAATGGACCTACTTTAAGAGGAGTTAATACAAGATACGCTTCTGACCCGGATTGGTATTCAAAAGTATTTAATTATATGCAAACTCTATATAATAGACTTGGCTAATAAATGGAGGTTATAATGAAAAAAATTAAAATTAGAAATGAAAGGTTAGTATTTGTTATATTAATTATTGTATTGTTCTTTACTTGTATTTTACTTTATCACTTTGTATTTGCTAATATGCTTGAAAGAAATTCTTTTGCAAATGAAATGATAGAAATTGCAGAGGAAAATGAAAATTCAATATTTAATATTCAAAGAATTCTATTATATAGTAGTGCAAATGCAATTAGTAATTCAGAAAATCAATCTTTGCAAGACATGAGTATTGATCAATTTACCGATATTTCTATTTATATTGATAATACTAGTACAATTTCAGAATTAACAAATGAAAATACAGTAAAACAATTATATATAGACGATATTTCAATTACTACAAATTCTGATATTGGAACTAAGCTTTTAAACTATAAAAATCCTTTAGATTTTGGTAAATATAAATCTTTGAAAGATTTGAAAAATAATAGAATTGATTTTAATATTGTTAATACTAATGAAGAAAATGAAAATAATGATTATAGTAACCCTACTTTCTATACAGATTGCTCTAATCCAATTTCTTTAGGATATTTAAATAAAGGTGTAGTTAAAAATTATTCTGTTTCTGAAAGTTCATCTAGTGTATCTTTTAATGGAAAAGTATTACAAGAGGCAAATGTAAATATTGATGATATTAATTACAGTTTATCTTTTAAAATTCATATTATTAATAATTTAAATCAAAAATTTTTGTATAATATGAAGTTAGATGTTGGATTAAATGATGATAATGGTGGCATATATAATGGCTATGTTTATAGAGCAAAAGATACTTCTGGTAGTGAATATAGATTTTTTAAAGAGATTTAATTATTAGTATCGTTTTGAAGAAATTTTGTATTATTTATCTATAATTTCTTCAAAACGATATTTTTGAATTATGTCTGGGTATTTTTTATGATCTACTTCAGATAAAAACATATCTAATGATCTTGTTCCTTTAAAAGTTTTCCACATTGTAAATGGTTTCACAATATATATATTGAAATTTTTTGATAAAAAATGAGTATTGAATTATACGAACTTTTAATAGATAAGTAAAGTTTATTCTTCTCTTCCTTTTTCTCTTTCTTTTTTTCTTAAAACAATTCCTAAATTGATTCCTTCTTCTATTTCATCTAATCCTAATGGTCTCCTTAACATTTTACCTATGACTTTAATTTCTTGGCTGTCAGCTACTTTTCCTGATAATTCCATCCTAATTCTACTAATGTACTCGTCCAAGTCCATTGTTTCTAATTTTCTAGCGGCTATCAATTTCATTCTTTTCAAAATATTTTCAAAATTTATATCATAATTTTCAAAACCTTTTTCAAGCATAAAATCACCACCATCTAATCTAACTTCTGACAATCCCATTTTTCTTTTTTCATCATATAATTTCACAAGTAAAGCTACCATGCCAGTATTTATAACTTTTCTATCTTGTTCTTTAAAAACATGAAACAGGTATTCTGGTTCTGGTGTCCAGATTCCCCATTCTTTATCTTCCACACCAATACATCTAGCTTGGTAATAGTATGGTGTAACATATAGTTCTCTACTAGCACAATTTTTGTCTGCAAAATAATAGAGCGGAGTAATAACATTACTCTTATTATTTTTGCTTAATCTTTGCAAGTTTTCAAATTCTCTTTTCCCAGTCCCAAATGGTGTTGCTGGTTGATTTACTAAAAAGGTATATTGTCTGTTTTCATCAATGGTTAGAACATAAACTAGCTGTGTACTCCCATAATTTATAAATTGTAATCTTTTTTGTTTACCTTGGAATTCTGGAACTGTATTACTTGAAACTACTTGGTTAATAAATTGATGTATTCTTAGAAATTCTTCTAAAGTATTTTCTACACTATCTCTTTCAGGTGGCATTTTCAAATAATGCATCCCATAATTAGGTATGCCTAAAGAGTCTTCTTTTTTTATCATATACATCTCCTTTTTGTATCAAATTTTAATATATATTTTCCTATAAAATAAATCCAAACATTTTCAATTTTTTAGCAAAGAAAATAGTTTTAAACTATATAAATATTTATAGAATAAAATTTCTCGAAAAAAAAAGTCTCTATCTTATATATAAGTATCAAAAATTAATAATTTTATTTATATTTTCTATAATTTCTATTCCTTCTATCTTATTAATTCCAAAACATTTTTTACCTAAATCTTTAAGTGATGCCCCACAATGATAAAGTTCTTTATTATCTATAATAATAAACCTATCATGGAATTTATTTGTTCGTGCTATTTTTAGTGTCCCATATTGCTCATTAAACTTCTTAATATCTAGTTTTGTTAGATTACAATTTTGTGAAGTTAAAATAATTGCTTGGACATTTTTATTTTTCTTTTGTAGCATTTTAAGAATAGTATCATCTATATAATTATCTATTATTACTATTTTACTTTGAGCTGTTTTTATAATATCAATTATTATTTCATAGCTATCCCATATTTGTCCTTTGAAAAATATTTTTTGTTTGAATTCTTGGT
>CANRFX010000007.1 GCA_947629995.1 uncultured Clostridia bacterium
GGAGAAGTAATTGTAATAACATCAGGAAAAGGTGGAGTAGGAAAAACAACAACAACAGCAAATTTAGGATCAAGTTTAGCAGTAGAAGGAAAAAAAGTAGCTTTAATAGATACAGATATAGGACTACGTAACTTAGACGTAGTTATGGGATTAGAAAATAGAATTGTATATGACATTGTTGATGTAGTGGAAAAAAAATGCAAATTAAGACAAGCCCTAATAAAAGACAAGAGATTTAAAGAATTATATTTATTACCAGCAGCACAAACAAGAGATAAAACAGCTGTTAATGAAGAGCAAATGAGAGAATTAGTAGGAAAATTAAAAGAAGAATTTGATTATATATTAATAGATTGTCCTGCAGGAATTGAACAAGGATTTAAAAATGCAATTGCAGGAGCAGATCGTGCTATTGTAGTAACAACAGCAGAAATATCAGCAATTCGTGATGCAGACAGAATTATAGGATTATTAGAATCATCAGAAATAAAAAATCCTGAATTAGTAATTAATAGAATTAGACCTAACATGGTAAAAAAAGGTGAAATGATGGATGTTGATGATATTGTAGACTTATTATCTATTGATTTAATTGGTGTTGTTCCAGATGATGAATATATTATCACACAAACAAATAAAGGAGAACCAGTAATTCAAAACAAAAAAGCCCCTTCTGGTAAAGCATATATTGAAATAGCAAAAAGAGTATTAGGAGAAAAAATAGAAGTAACAATACCAGGAAGAGAAAAAGGTTTTTGGGCAAAAGTAAAAAGATTATTTAAAAGACAATAGTATTATGGGGGTAAGGATAAACCATGTTTGAGAATATAATAAATTTTTTTAAAAAAATTGGAAAAAAAGATAAAAATGTATCCAATAATTCAAAAGACACAGCAAAGGAAAGATTACATTTAGTTTTAATGCAAGATAGAGCAAATGTTTCTGTGGACTTTTTAGAACTTATGAAGCAAGAAATAATTGATGTAATAAAAAAATACATTGATATTGATGAAGCTGCTATTGATGTTAGACTTACTAATAAAGAAAACGAAGATGGTACAAATGGTGCACCAGCATTATATGCAAATATTCCTATCTTAAATATAAAAAATGATGCAAGGAAGGTAGAAGTAAAAGAAGATAAAAAAGAAGCAAATAAAGAAGAAATTAATGATACTAAAAAAGAAAAAACAGTAGAAAAAACAGAAAAAATAAAAAAGAAAGTAAAATCTGAAGAAGACGAAAATCAAGAAGAAAACGTTACTGAAATTGTTATAGATACAAAAGAAGAACAAGAAGAGTTAAATGTAGATGAAGAAAAAAAAGACGAAGAAAAAAAGGAGAATAAGGTATAACAAAAAATAAAACTCAAGAGAAAAAGAGTGATTTAATGTGAGAAAAAGAGAATTAAAAAATATAGAGTGGAGTATTTTAGTCATTGCAATTATTCTTTGCATAATAGGATTAATTGCATTATTCTCTGCTACTCAAGAAAATGAATATGATGAATTTAACAAGCAATGTATATGGTTTGTTGTTAGTATCATAATAATGATAGGTGTCATGTTAGTGGATTATGAAACAATGGTTAAATTGTCACCTATTTTTTATGGTGCATTTATCATATTACTAATAGCGGTATTATTTACCACGCCAGTAAATGGTGCTACTAGTTGGTTTGACATTGGATTTTTTTCTTTTCAACCGGGAGAATTTGCAAAAATATTTGTTATTTTATTTTTAGCTTATGCAATAACTAAAGTGCAAGAAAAGGGAAAAAAAGAAATAAATAAAATTTTAAAATTAATGATATTATTATCTATCGTTTTACTTCCAGTATTATTAATTGTTAAACAACCAGATTATGGTACAGCAGTAGCATTTATAGCAGCAACTGCATTTATGTTTATATCTGCAGGAATTGATAAAAAATATATTATTGGAACAATTCTTTTAGTTATTATAGCTATACCTTTAATCTATAATTTTATATTACCAGAACATGCAAAAAGCAGAATAGATATATTTTTAAATCCAGAATCAGATCCACGTGGTGCAGGATATAACATTATACAATCAAAACTTGCAATAGGAGCAGGGCGGACTAACTGGAATGGGAATTCTAAAAGGAAATCAAACACAATTGCGGATTTTTATATCCTAAAACAACAGATTTTATATTTGCAGTCATAGGAGAAGAAATGGGATTCATAATAGCTGGAGCTGTAATCATACTCTATGTAGTACTCATAACAAAATGCTTATATGTTGCAAAAACAGCCAAAGATGAGTTAGGGTCATTAATTGCATCTGGAATAACAGGTATATTTGTATTCCACATGATAGAAAACATAGGAATGGTAATGGGCTTACTACCAATTACAGGAGTACCACTTCCATTCATAAGTTATGGAGGAAGTTCATTAATTACAAACTTTATATGTATAGCTTTAATATTAAACATAAGTAGTAAAAGACAAAAAACAATATTTGTTAAATAAAGGTGTTTTTTGGGACGGGGTCAAAAAACACCCTTTAGAAGAGGTACAACATGTATATAAAAACATTAAAAATAGGAAATGTAGAATTAGAAAATAATTTAATATTAGCTCCAATGGCTGGTGTAACAAACCAGCCTTTTAGAATTATATGTAAAGAATTTGGAGCAGGGTTAGTATGTACAGAAATGGTAAGTTCAAGAGCAATTTTTCATGATGACAGTAAAACAAAAAGATTATTAAATACGAAAGGAGAAAAAAGGCCAATTAGTATGCAAATTTTTGGAAGTGATGAAGAAACTTTTGCATATGCCACAAAATATATAAGTAAAATAGCAGATATAATAGATATTAATATGGGATGCCCTGCTCCGAAAGTTGTAAAAAATGGAGATGGTAGTAAGCTATTATTAGATTTAGAAAAAGCAGAAAAAATTATAAGAACAGTTGTAAAGAATTCGACTGTTCCAGTAACGTTAAAATTTAGAAAAGGTTGGGATAAAGAAAATATAGTAGCAATAGAGCTTGCAAAAATTGCAGAAAATGCTGGAATTTCGGCAATTACAATACATGGGAGAACTAGATCAGAATTTTATTCTGGAAATGTAGATTTAAAAGTAATAAAACAGGTAAAACAAGCAGTCAAAATTCCTGTTATTGGAAATGGTGATGTTATAGATGAAGAATCAGCCCTAAGGATGTTCGAAGAGACTGGCGTAGATGGAATTATGATAGGGAGAGGAAGTTTTGGAAATCCATGGATTTTTAAAAAAATTAAATATTTTTTAGAAACAGGAAAAAAATTACCAGAACCTACAAATCAAGAAAAATTGGAAATAATAAAGAAGCATATTGATTTGGCAGTAGAAGAAAAAGGAGAAATAGCAGTTAAAGAATTAAGAAAGCATATTAGTTGGTACACAAAAAATTTAAAAAATTCTAGTGAATTTAGAAATGAAATAAATAAAATAGAAACTAAACAAGATTTAACTAATAAAATAGAAGAATATTTCGAAACTCTTTAAAATAAAATGATATAGGGTTTATTTTAAGGAGGTTAAAACTTTGAAAAAGAAAACTATATTTATTTTATTATTCATATTTGTTATTATTGGAGTCATTTTTTTTACATTTTTTAAAGTAAATACGTCTAAAAATTCAAAAATTGGTAACAATACTACTAGTCAAGAAATCATAGATTATATTTTAAATATTAATTCTTATGAAGCTGAAATACAAGTAGAAGTAAATAGTAATAAAAACACAAATAAATATAAAATAAAGCAAGAATATAAAAGCCCAAATGAATCTTCACAAGAAATATTAGAACCAAGTAATATTTCTGGAATCAAAATTAGCAAAAAAGATAATAAGTTAAAAATAGAAAATACCAATTTAAATTTAAGTTCTATTTATGAAAATTATGAGTATTTATCTGAAAATAGTTTAGATTTAAGCAGTTTTATAAAAGATTATAAAGAAGACGAAAAATCAATTTGGAAAGAAGAAAAAGATCAAATTATTATGCAACTAGAAAGAGAAGGAAAAGAAGAGAAATTGTTTGTAGATAGAACCACTAAAAAGCCAGTAAAACTAGAAATAGACGATAGGAACAAAAAAGCCATGGTTTACATATCATATAATGAGATAAATATAAGATAGATTATATTTAAAATAGCATGAAATATACTTGACAATACAGCAATAATGGGAGTGAAGGATATGCAAATCAAAAGAGGAGATATGTTTTATGCAGACTTAAGTCCAGTAGTTGGTTCAGAACAAGGTGGTATTAGACCAGTTCTTATTATACAAAATGATTTAGGAAATAAATATAGTCCTACTGTAATTGCAGCAGCAATAACTTCTCAAACAGGGAAAAATAAATTACCTACACATATAGAAATAGATTCCAATTCCTGCGGATTAAAAAGTAATTCAGTTGTGCTTGCAGAACAAATAAGAACTATAGATAAAAGTAGACTAAAAGAAAGAATTGGGCATATTGATGATGAAAAAATAATAGATCAAGTAAATAATGCTCTAGGAATAAGCTTTGGACTAGACGAATAAAAGGTTGCAATAAAATTTTTGCAACCTTTTAAAATTTTATAGTTTTAAACTTTTAATTTTTTAATAATTTTTATTTCATGGTAAAGATTATCAATAATTGCCTTCCTTGTTTTATAAGCATTTTGATATTGTTCATACATAGACATATAGTTATCAAGTGTTTCATTGCCTTTTAGTAATATTTTTATACCTTCTAAATAGTAATTTTTATCTTTTTCTTTTTTAGCTTTTTCCATTTTTTCTTTGTATTTTAATATTTCTTTAAACCTATTTAATTCTTCAGCAAGTTCATCAACATACTTTTGCGTAGAATAAATTTCATATTCGATATCTTCAATAACTACTTTAAATAAAGTTCTTACAATAACAGGATTGTTTTTTCCAAGTTGAGTATTTAAAGCAATTTCATTAAGAGCATCTGATTTTTTTAATTCTTCACTTGGATGTGTGTTTTCGATTATAATTTTCAAAGTATCAGAAATTCCAATGTGAGATTTATATTGTCTTTTACTAACAATAGCATCATATTCATCAGCAACACGAATAATTTGACCTTCATATGGAATGTCTTTTTTAGTTAATCCCTGTGGATAGCCTGTACCATTTAATGCCTCGTGATGATATAGGGCACCTGCAGCATAAGGTCTTAACTTTAAATCTTTCATACAAATGTCATATCCAATTGTAGTATGTGTTTTCATGATTTCATATTCTTCGTCTGTAAGTTTTCCAGGTTTTTGAAGAATTTCTGGAGGAATGAAAAGTTTACCAATATCATGCAAATATGCACAAATTGTACAATATTCTGTAAAACCTTTATCACAATGTAAATGCTCACAAAGTCTACAAACTAAGCTTGCAACATTTTCACAATGTTTTCTTGTAAACACATCTAAATTATCTAACATATTTAATTGATATCTCATACTTTCATCTAAGTTATAAGATTTTAAATTTGTATTATCATAAAAATCAATTTGGTAACTCATAATATTCTCCTTTGTCTACTATATTTTTATCATAGCATGAAAGAAAAAAAACTGCAAGATATAAATTGAAATTAATTATAAAAAACATTGAAAAATACTAGAATTTATGGTAATATAAGGAAGAAAAAAACAAACGGGGGAAATAATATGTATAGAACAAAAACATGTGGAGAATTAAACTTAAAAAATATTGATGAAACTGTAGAACTAGCAGGGTGGATTCAGAAAATTAGAAATTTAGGTGGAATGGTATTTATAGATTTAAGAGACGAATTTGGCATAACTCAAATTGTTGTTCAAGATGAAAAATTGCAAGAACAAGTAAAAGAATTAAATAATGAGAGTTGTATCCACATTTTACGGAAAAGTTGTGGAAAGAAGCAATAAAAATCCTAATATAAAAACAGGAGAAATTGAAGTAATAGCAAATAAGATAGAAATACTTGGAAAGTGCAAAAACATACTTCCATTTGAAATTAATACAAATCAAGAAGTAAGAGAAGATTTAAGATTAGAATATAGATTTTTAGATTTAAGAAATGAAAAATTACACAATAATATTTTACTTCGTTCTAAGATATTAAAAACATTAAGAGATAGGATGGATGAATTAGGATTTACAGAAATTCAAACACCAATACTTGCTAATTCTTCTCCAGAAGGAGCAAGAGATTATTTAGTACCAAGCAGATTAAACCCAGGAGAATTTTATGCACTTCCACAGGCACCACAACAATTTAAGCAATTATTAATGGTATCAGGATTTAATAAATATTATCAAATAGCACCATGTTTTAGAGATGAGGATCCAAGGGCAGACCGTGCACCAGGGGAATTTTATCAATTAGATTTTGAAATGGCATTTAGTACTCAAGAGGACGTATTCCAAGTAATAGAAGATGTTGTACCATATACATTTAAAAAATTTACAAATTGGAAAGTAGAAGAAGGACCATTTGTTAGAATACCTTATAAAGAAGCAATGGAGAAATATGGAATTGACAAACCAGACTTAAGAAACCCATTGATTATTCAGGATGTAACAGAAGTATTCAAAAATTCAGAATTTAAAGCATTTGAGCATAAAGTTATTAAAGCAATTATTATACCAAATGGAGCAGAACAAGGAAGAAAATTCTTTGATAAAATGACTGAATTTGCAACAACAGACGAAGTAGGAGCAAAAGGCTTAGCATGGGCAAAATATGAAAAAACAGGAGAATTAACAGGTGGAATTTCTAAATTTATAACAGACGAAATGAAAAATGAATTAGAAAAAGAATATGGTTTAGAGAAAAATTCATCAATATTTTTCATAGCGGACGAACTTGAAAAAGTACAAAAAATAGCAGGATTAGTAAGAATTGAATTAGGAAAAAAACTAGACTTAATAGAAAAAGGAGTCTACAAATTCTGTTTTATTGTAGACTTTCCAATGTATGAACTATCAGACGAAGGAACAATAGACTTTAGTCATAATCCGTTTTCTATGCCACAAGGTGGATTAGAAGCACTTCAAAACAAAAATCCACTTGAAATACTTGCATATCAATATGATTTAGTATGCAATGGATACGAAATGGCATCTGGAGCAGTAAGAAATCACAATCCAGAGATAATGGTAAAAGCGTTTGAAATTGCCGGATATACCGAAGAAGACGTAAAAAATCGATTTGGTGCATTATACAATGCTTTCCAATATGGAACACCACCACATGCAGGAGCAGCACCAGGAGTAGATAGAATGATAATGTTAATTACAGATTCGCAAAACATAAGAGAAATAATAGCATTTCCAAAAAACAAAAAAGCTAGAGACTTACTAATGAATGCACCATCAGTAGTAACAAAAGAGCAATTAGATGACGTACACATTAAACTAAAAAATTGTCAATAAATTGTCATTGGGGACGGAGCTTTTTGACAATATTGTCAATAGGGACGGAGCTTTTTGACAATTTTTTGTCATTGTTATTGGTTTTCAATGGAGATAGAGTTTTTGACAATTTTGAAAATGAGGTTAAATATGAAAAAATATAAAATTGAAGTAACAGTATTTTTATGTGGAGCACTTGAAATGGCATTAGAACTTGTTGCAGCAAGAGTATTATCGCCATATGTAGGATGTTCTAATTTGATTTGGACGACCATAATTGGTGTTATGCTAACAAGTATGAGTATTGGCTATTGGTTAGGTGGAAAATTAGCAGATAAAGATCCATCTGTTAATCGATTATCAAATTTAATATTATTAGGTGCTATATTTACAAGTTTTATACCAATTTTAGAAACAGTTCTAGTTAAAAAATTTTCTGAAATTTCACAAAATTTAGTATTAATTGCTTTTATAACTTCAGGTATTATTTTTGGTTTACCAAGTTTTATTTTAGCGACAGTATCACCTTATGCTGTAAAATTAAAAGATAAAAATCCAGAAGAAATTGGAAAATTATCAGGAAAAATATCATCATTATCTACAATAGGAAGTATTGTAGGAACTTTTATATCAGGTTTTGTGCTAATACCAAATTTAGGCGTAAGGACAATAATTTTAAGTATTACACTAATATTATTAATACTATCTATTTTACTATTTGAAAACAAATCAAAAAAATATTTTTTAATGATAATTATTTTAGGAATAAGTTTAATAGGAATTAATTTTTTGGGAAAAGTAATATTTGATATAAAAAATAGAGATATTATAGAAGATGTTGATTCTGAATATAGTAGAATTTGGGTAAAAAAAATCGAAGGTACAAATACTTCTTATAAAACATTGCAGGTCGATACAGGTTTGGAATCATATATAAATCAAGAAACAGGAGAAATGGGGTCAAGATATTTATATTATTATGATTTGTTTGACTATTTTCAAAAAGATGCAAAAAATGTATTACTAATTGGAGGAGCAGCTTATACATATCCAAAATATTATCTAAATAAATATGAAGATAAGGAAATTGATGTTTCAGAGATTGATCCTAAAATGACAGAGATAGCTACAAGACAATTTGATTTAGATATTAATAATCCTAGATTAAAAATTTATCATCAAGATGGTAGAAGTTTTTTGAACTATACAAAAAACAAATATGATTGTATTTTAATTGATGCTTTTAAAGGACTAAATGCACCATTTGAACTAACTACTTATGAAGCGATGAAAAATGCAAAAAATATTTTAAAAGATAATGGAATAGTAATTACAAATATTATATCTTCTATTGAAGGAGACAACTCAGATTTCATAAAGTACGAATATAATACATATAAGGCTGTTTTTGATGATGTAAAGGTATATCAGGTGTTACCTCAGATAGATTCAAAAGTAGAACAAAATCTTATATTAGTAGGGATAAAAGGAAATTCTAATATAAACGAGGTAAAATATGAAGAATACAAAGAACTTTTAGATATGGAGATAACTGATTTTTCGTCTGATAAAAAGATAGTAACAGATAATTATGCCCCAATTGGAAACTAAAAAATTGTCAAAAAGCTCCGTCCCCATTGACAATTATAAGAAAATATAAAAAAAAACTTGTATAATAAATTTAAATATGATATAAATATGATATAAAAATAAAGCTATATTAGAAAGGCGGTATTTTTGTGGAAGAAGAAATGTATAAAGATGCAAAAACAATTTTAATTGTTGATGATGAACCACCAATTGTAGATATATTGGTTTATAATTTGAAAAAGGAAGGATATAATACAATCGAGGCATCTGATGGTATTGCTGCTGTTAATATGGCTTTAGAACAAAAGCCAGATCTTATTTTGTTGGATATAATGTTACCAAAATTAGATGGATTATCTGTGTGCAAAAGAATTAAAAACTCTTTGAATGTACCGATTATTATGCTAACAGCTAAAGATGGAGAAATTGACAAAATCTTGGGACTAGAACTAGGAGCAGATGATTATATTACAAAACCATTTAGTGTTAGAGAACTTGTAGCAAGAGTAAAAGCAAACTTAAGAAAAGTAGAAGCAGTTTCTTCTGATAATAGAATAATTGAAAATGACAATAAAAAAAGAGACAGCAAAATAGTTGTTGGAGACTTAGAACTAGATTCTGAAAAATTTGAAGTAAAAGTTAGAGGAGAAATAATAGATTTAACATTAAGAGAATTTGAAGTATTAAAATTTTTGGCATCTGAGCCAGAACAAGTCGTAACAAGGGAAACATTACTAGAAAAAGTTTGGGGATATGAATATTTTGGAGATATTAGAACTGTTGATGTAACAGTTAGAAGAATAAGAGAAAAAATAGAAAAAGATACTTCTATGCCCAAAATACTAATTACTAAAAGAGGAGTAGGATATTATATTTCTTCTAAATAACATTGCTAAATCAAAATAAAAGTATATAAGAAAAATGCTACTATCAAAAGGTAGCATTTTTATTTTGAAACGAAAAGAGTGTTCCTATTCTAGGACACACTCTATGACTTTTATAAACACAGAAAAATGTCGAAAATTGCGATGAAAACTGAAAAAAATTAAGTAAAATATCTTGACAAATTTATTAAATAGAAATTATACTTTAATAAATTATATAATTTTAAAATCATATAAGGAGGAAAAACATTAGTGCACTAAAAATAAAACTATGAACAGAAAGTTTATATCAAAAAGTAACAGAGTATTACGAAAAGTTTTAAATTCAAAAGACAATTTAGACATATTGCAAGATTTTATAGAAACATTTCTAGAAATAAAAATTCAAGAAATCAAATTAAATCCATATTTAGAATCAAGAGCTAATTATTTGCCATCAGAAGAAAACTTTGGAATTGCTGATGTAAGGGTTAAATTAGAAAATCAAGAAGAATTAAATGTAGGAATTCAGTTTATAGATGGTTATTATGCGCAAAATAAAATGCTATTATATTATGCACAAATTCACGCAAATCAGTTGGAATATCATGATAATAGGAAACCAGCTAAAACAATTACAATTAATTTATTAGATTTCAAATATTTAAAATCAAAAGAATATTTTAATAAAATTACAATCCCGTCTAAATTAAATAATAAAATTGAATTGTATGTATTAGAACTTCCAAAATTCAAAGTAAATACAGAAGAAAGAATAACCAAAAAAGAAGCATGGATGTGTTACTTATGTGGACAAACTAATAAAAATTTATTTAATACAATTAAAAAATTTGAAAAAATAGAAAAATTAGATTATCTATTAGAAGAATTTTGGAAAAACGAAATCATGGAATAAAAATATAAATAAAAATAAAGACTGTTGAATATGTATTTATATCAACAATCTTTACTTATAGTATTTTTATTAATTAATGACCATTTGATAAAGTCGGTTTCAAAGTTACTTTTACAATAGTGCCTTCTTGAACCTTTTCATCTATTGCATAATCCTGAGATATAACATTACCTGAACCTTCTATACTAATATTTAAGTTTTTAGACTTTAATGTACTAGCTGCTTGAGAAGCATTCATTCCTTTCAAATCTGGAACAGATACTGAAGTAGCAATATTACTTCCTTGTCCATAAAGAACAATAACAGATCCTTTTGAAAGAGAATTTCCAGGTTTTGGAGTTTGATCTTGTACAAGTATTGTATTTGGGTCACCATTTACATATATTTTGGTATTAAAGCCAGCTGATTGTAATATTTTTTCTGCTTCTGCAACTGTTTTATTTCGAACATCTGGAACTACTATACTATTTGCAGGATTATTTATACTAGAAGAATCTTGATCAGATGGAACTCCTAAATAAGGTAAAACTTCAGATAATATTTGAGATACAACTGGACCTGCAATAGTACCACCTTGATGTCCATTTTTTCCTTGAGGGTTATATAATGTAACAAGAAGAACAATTCCGTGTATCTTCTACAGGGGAAATAGCTATATAAGAAGCAACATAACCTTCCTCTGGCTTTCCAACAGGTGGTTCGGAAGTACCTGTTTTACCTCCTACTGAATATCCGAGATACAGCACCATTTCTTCCTGTACCATCTGTAGTAACAGATTCCATCATATCTTTTATTTGCTCAGCAGTTTGTTTTGATATTACTTGTCTAACTTGTGTAACAGGAACTTCTGTAACAGTAGAAGTATCAGTATTTGTAATTTCTTTTACAATACGAGGTTTCATAAGAATACCATCATTTGCAATACAAGATACAGCGGTAATTAATTGAAGTGGTGTAATGTTAATTCTTTGTCCAAATGACATAGTTGCAAGTTCTACTTCTCCTACATTATCTAAATTGTGGAAAAGTCCAGTTTGCTCTCCATATAGTCCAGAATTAGTAGAATCAAATAATCCAAAAGCATTATAATATTTATATAAAGTTGTAGCACCAATTCGTTGCCCTAATTGAATAAATGCAGGGTTACAAGAATTCATTAATGCTTTTCTTAAAGTTTGATATCCATGACCTGTACTACTAGAGCAGTTAATTCTTCTATCAGCAACAATTTCATAAGATTTACAATAAAAATCATTAGCTTTATCAGTTGTAGTAATATTTTCTTCTAAAGCCACAGCAGTAGTAATAAGTTTGAATGTAGAGCCAGGTTCGTAAGTTTCAGCTACTGATTTATTAGACCACATTTTGTATAAAGCTTCGCTTTTTTCTTGTGAACTAAGTGAATCATAAGTTTTTGCTAAAACCTCATTTGGAGTATAAGGAGTATTTAAATCATAATCTGGGTAAGATGCCATAGCTAAAATATCTCCAGTTTTTGGATTCATTGCTATTACATTTCCACCTCTAGTACAGTTATTATTTTCTACGGCCTGTTTTAAATATTTTTCTACAATAGTTTGAATGTTTAAATCAATTGTAAGTGTTAAATCACTTCCATTTTCAGCAGAAATATAAGTTTTTTCACTATTTGGAATTTCTTGTTGATTACTACCTTTTGAACTTACAATTTTTCCGAGGAGTACCTGTTAAAACAGATTCCCAAGTTGCTTCAATACCACTTAAACCTTGATTATCATTTCCGCAAAATCCAATTACACTAGATGCAACATTGCCATATGGATAATATCTTTTAGTATCCTCATCAATATTTATTCCAACTGAAATCTCATTTTCTTTCATCCATTCTTTTAGTTTATCTACTTTTTCTTGTTCTACCTTTTTAGCAATAGTTTCAACTTGTGAATTACTGCTTACCTTTTTTAATACTTCTTCATAATCCAGCTCAAAAATTTCAGATAAGCCTTTTGCTACTTTTTCTTTATAGTCTTTAGTATCAATATCCTTATCTTTTACTATTTTGGCAGGGTTAATAGTTATAGTATCTACTTGTGCTCCAATAGCAATTGCTTTACCAGTTGAGTCATAAATATTACCACGTTTTGGGCTAATAATTTGATTAATTGTTTGTTGTTGATAAGCTTGTTCTTTTAAATAATTACCTTGTACAAACTGTATGAACCCAATTCTAACAATTAAAGCTAAAAATATTAAAACAATTAATATAATTAAAACTCTTAATTTTTTAATATGAATTAAATTTTTTGATTCAATTGACTTTTTCATTTTTACAACTTTTTTATCTTTTTTCATATTTAACCTCTTTTGTTAAGATTTTATAAATATATTTTATATTAAAAATATTTAAAAATCAATAATAGTTGAAAAAATAAAGAAATTGTTATATATTAATACTAATAATTTAAAAGGAGAAAATTTAAAGTGGAAAATATTTTACAAGAAACAAAATTTATTATGGACAAATATCATATTAAAGCCAATAAATCATTAGGGCAAAATTTTTTAATTAGTGAAGAAGTAATAAAAACAATTGTTGATTGTAGTAACATAACAAAAGAAGATTTAGTAATCGAAATAGGTCCAGGTTTAGGAACATTAACTAAAGACTTACTAGAAAAAGCTTCTAAAGTAATTTGTATTGAATTAGACAAAAAAATGGTGAACATTTTAAAAGATCGTTTTTTATTATATAAAAATTTTGAATTATTAAATCAAGACATATTGCAAGTAGACTTAAAAAATATAATTCAGCAAGAAAAAAGCAAAAATCAAATAAAAAAAGTAAAAGTAGTAGCAAACTTACCATATTATATTACAACACCAATTATTATGAAATTATTAGAAGAGGAACTAGAGCTAGATACTATAACAGTTATGATACAAAAGGAAGTAGCAAATAGATTAATTGCAATACCAGGAGATAAAGAAGCGGGGGGTATTACTTACAGTGTTTATTATTATGCAGAAGCAGAAGCAATTATTGAAGTACCAAAAGATTCTTTTTTACCAGAACCAGAAGTAACATCAAAAGTTATAAAACTAAAAATTAGGAAAGAGCCACCTGTAAAAATAGAGAGAAAAGAAATTTTATTTCGCATCATAAAATGTGCTTTTATGCAAAGAAGAAAAACTTTGCTCAATGCATTAGTAAATACAAAAGTATTTATAAATAAAGAACAAGGAGAACAAATATTAAAAAAATTAAATCTTCCTATTACAATTAGACCAGAAAATTTAAGTCTGCAAGATTATGCAAATATTACAAAATTAGCTTTTCCACTAAAATCATAAAAAACTATTTCCAATAATATAATTTTGTGGTATAATTAAAAAGAAATATAAAATAGGGAGATTAGGATGAATCAGATTTTGGTTACAAAAAAATTGTATATTACACCTGAACTGAAAAGAAAAAAGAAAATTTATAAATTTGAATTTTTCTTATCAGTTTTTGTATTGTGTATTTTAATTTCTGTTTATATTTATGCAGAATATGATAGAAATAAAAGTGAAGAAGTATCTCAAGAAATATTAGCAAATTTAGATATACCAGAAGAAGATACAACTGTTGCAGACAACAATGTTTTAGTTGTTGTATTAAATGATGAAACATCACAAGAAGAACAAACTTCTGAAGAAGTAGAAAACACACCCCAAAATGCACCAATATTAGTTAATAGAGATGTGAAAAAAACAAACACAGGATATAATTATACAACTGTTGCAACAATAAGTATACCAAAATTAAATATAAAATACCCTATTTTAGATGGACAGACACATTCTGCAGAAGAAACTGAAGCATTATTAAAAATTTCTTTAACTAAGTTTTGGGGTCCACAACCAAATGAAATTGGAAATTTATGCATAGTAGGTCATAACTATAGAAACACAAAATTCTTTAGTAAATTATCAACTTTAAAAATTGGAGATACAATTGATATTACAGATTTATCGGGAAGGACAATTAAATATATGGTTGATAATCAATATGTTGTAGAGCCAACAGATGTTAGTTGTACATCACAATTAACAGATGGAAAAAGAGAAATCACTTTAATTACTTGTACGCTAGATAGTAAACATAGAACAATTATAAAGGCAATAGAAATGACTTAAAATAAATCTTCTTTCTTTATAGTGTGAAAGCTCTAAAAGAAAGGAGATTTTTTATGTCTAAAATTAAAAAAATTGTATTAGCTTCATAAAGTATTTATATTAGGAGAGGTAAAACATGAATGTAGAACAATATCTATCAAACTTTTTTAAAGGAACTAAAGATCCAACATTAAAGGCAATGGAATATTTTATGGATGAATTTAAACATCCTGAAAAAAAATTAAAAGTAATACATATAGCAGGCACAAATGGAAAAGGTAGTTGTGCTGAAATGATAACAAATATATTAATAAATGCAGGATATAAAGTACGGAAAGTTTATTAGTCCACATTTAATAAAATATAATGAAAGAATAAGCATTCAAAATAAAAACATAACTAATCAAAAAATGGCAGAAATGATAGAAAAAATAAAACCTAAAATAGATAAATATAATAGCTTAAATGAGCAAAAAATAACTTTATTTGAATTAGAAACTACAATGGCTATTTTATATTTTTATGAAAATAATTGTGACTTTGTAGTACTAGAAACTGGACTTGGTGGATTATATGATTGTACAAACATAGTAAAACCTATAGTTTCTATTATAACTAGTATTGGCTATGACCACATGCATATTTTAGGAAATACATTAGTAGAAATTGCAGAGCAAAAGGCAGGAATAATAAAAGAAAATTCAGAAACAGTATTTGCTTTGTCAGAAGAAAAAGCTGTAAATGAAAAAATAAAAGACACATGTATAAAAAGAAAAAATAAATTACATATTGTACAAAAGGAAGATATAAAAAATTATTCATATAATGAAGATTTTCAAAAATTTGATTATAAAAATTACAAAGATATAGAAATTAATTTAAAGGGAGAAAAACAATTATTTAATAGTAGTATTGCAATAGAATGTATTGAGATATTAAGAAAAAAATCATATAAAATATCTAATGAGGCATTAAGAAAAGGGTTAAAAACTGTAGTACATAGAGGAAGGTTTGAAATAATAAATAAAAAGCCACTGATGATTTATGATGGAGCACATAATAAGCCCGCAATAGAAAATTTTATTAAAACCTGTGGAATGTACTATAAAAATAAAAATAAAGTTTATATTATTTCAATATTAAAAACTAAAGATTATGAAATGATTTTAAAAAAGCTTTTAAAAGATGAAAAATCAATATTCATTTTTACTGATGGAAATAATAAAGATAGATATGTATCAAAAGAAGAACTTTTAAAAACAGCAAAGAAATATACAAAAAATAAAAATTTATATGCTAAAGAGTTAGAAGATGCAATTGATTACGTAAAAGAAAAACATGTAAATGATATTATATTTTTTGTTGGCAGTTTTTATGTATATGGAACAGTAATAAAAAAATTAAAGGAAGATAAAAATGATTAAAAAGAACTAATCAAATAGAAAAAAACCTAATTGCAAAGGCATATACAGATATATAAATATTTTAAACTAACGGAAATGCTATCTACAATAAACTAGATTTCGACTTGAAAAAGAAACTTCAGCATGTTATAATTGCGAAGGGTGATTTTTATATGAAAAATTTTAAAGAATGGTGTATAGAAAATGCACAATATACGTTATTACAACTATATGAAAATGCAGAAAATAAACAAAGCAGTGATGAAATACCTTTTTCATCAGTAAAAAAGGTAAACTGGAAATGTAAAAAATGTGGCATGGAATGGATACAATCTCTTAATAAAATGACTCAAAAAAACAAAGGAGAAAAAGGATGTCCGTATTGTATGCACAGAAAACCAAGTGCTTATTACAATTTATCGGTAAGTAATCCTATTTTAGCTAAAGAATGGAACTATGAAAAAAACTTAAAACCACCAACAGAATATTCACCACATAGCCAACAAAAAGTATGGTGGAAATGTGAGAAAGGACATGAATGGGAGAGCCGTATATCAGATAGAGTTCAAAGTGTTAAAAAAAATACAATTAAAAAAAGACCAATTTGTCCATATTGTAATCATGAAAGAGTTTCGCCAGGGTATAATTTAGTAACAGAATTTCCTGATATTGCAAAACAATGGAATTACATAAAAAATGGTTCATTAAATCCATTTGAAGTCAGTCCAAAATCTAGAAAAAAAGTATGGTGGATATGTGAATTTGACCCACATCATACTTGGCAAGATAAAATTGGCAATAGAACATGTTTGAATAGAAATTGTCCTATATGTTCTAAAGAAAATAGAAACTCATTTCAAGAAAGAGTATTATATTATTATCTAAAGAAAGAATTTTATGATTGTGAAATTGGATATAAATTTTTTAAAAAATATGAAGCAGATATATATATACCATCTTATAAAATTGTGATTGAATATGATGGATGGTATAGGCATTCAGATAAAGAGTCAAAGGAAAGAGAAAAAAGAAAAGATGAATTATTATCAAAAAATGGATTAGAAGTAATTAGAATAAAAGAAAAAAAGGAAGAAAAAAACAAAAATGATGAAATAATATATGAGAATAATATCATAAGTTATACAGCAAATGAAAGAAATACCAATCTTGATAACTTAGTCAAAAAAGTATTATCTATCCTAGAAGAAAAAACAAATAGAAAATTGAATAAAGATGTTGATTTTAATAGAGATTATGAGAAAATAACAGCATTATACTATCATGTAAAAAAGCAAAATTCTTTAGCTGTAAAAAGGCCAGATCTAGCAAAAGAATGGAGCGATAATAACAAAATTTCAGTAGACGCAATTAGTGTTGGTTCGAGTTATAAAGCCAAGTGGATTTGTCAAAAATGTAATAAAGAATTTGAAATGATAGTTGTAAATAGAGTAAAACTCAATTCAAAATGTCCATATTGTAGTGGCAGAAAAATAACTGACAATGATTCTTTAGCTAATATATATCCGTCAATAGCTAAAGAATGGAATTATGAAAAAAATGGAGATTTAACACCAGAAAAAATAACTAAAGGATCACGAAAAGAAGTATGGTGGAAATGCGAAAAGGGACATGAATGGAAAACCAGAGTATGTACACGAACAGGAAAGTCTAAATCTAAGTGTCCATATTGTTATAATAGACATTTAACAAAAGGAAATACATTAGAAGAAAAAAATCCAGAATTATGTATGTACTGGAATTATAATAAAAATGGTGAAAAGTCTCCAAAAGATTACTCATATGCATCTAATATTAGAGTATGGTGGAAATGCGAAAAAGGACATGAATGGATTTCAGATATTAATCATATGATGAGGATAAAATCAAAAGAAAAATGCCCATATTGTAGAAATACAAAATTAAGTAAAGACAACTCTTTATTAGTAGCAAATAAGAAGTTAAGTGATGAATGGAATTATGAAAAAAACTTAAAAAAACCAACAGACTATTTACCAAATAGCAAACAAAAAGTATGGTGGAAGTGCAAAAAAGGACATGAATGGCAAGCACCAATAAACTTAAGAAATCGTGGAACAGGATGCCCATATTGCTGTGGCCAAAAAACATCTATTGAAAATAGTTTATATACAAAAAGGAAGGATTTATTAAAACAATGGAATTATGAAAAAAATACAAAAATTTCACCCAAAGAAGTTTCTTTAGGTTCAGGTAAAAAAGTATGGTGGAAATGTGAAAAAGGACATGAGTGGGAGGATACTATTGTACACAGAAACAGTGGTAGAGGATGCCCATACTGTTCTGGTCGTAGAGTAACTATTGAAAATAGTTTATATTCAAAAAGAAAAGATTTATTAAAAGAATGGAATTATGAAAAAAATACAAAAATTTCACCTAAAGAAGTTTCTTTAGGTTCAAGTAAAAAAGTATGGTGGAAATGTGAAAAAGGACATGAATGGCAAGCAACAGTATATGAACGAAATAAAGGTAAAAAATGTCCTATTTGTGGTGAATAGAGATATTTAAAACAAATTAAAACAACCATAAATTAATGCCTAAATGGAAAACCAATTAGGCATCTTTTATATTGTGTTTTTTATCTTGAATGTGAATTAATTCATTTGCTAGTACAGATATAATTGTTCTGTTGTAATCATCTAGCTTTAAATAATTTTCTAAAAATTTATCATCTGTTATATTATTAAAAGCAGTTTCAGTATCATTAATTAAATCATGAAATAAAAAGTCAGAATTTATTTGAAGTGACTTACAAATATTGATGATAGTAGTAGCACTTCCAAAAGCAATTCCTCTTTCTAATTGACTAATATATCTAGGAGATAGCGATAATTTTTCTGCTAATTCTTCTTGTGTATAATTTGCTTTTGCTCTAGCAAGTTTAATTTTCTTACCAATACTTTTCCTTAAAATTCTTTCTTGTTCTTTCATAAAGCTCCCTCCTTATATGATATAAAAAAGTATAGCAATTTGAGATGAAAAAAAGAACGAACTATTAATGAGAAAAAAGAAAACAAATAACACAAATAGTTCCATGAAAATAAAAATTTTACTATATTAAATTTAATCTGAACTGTAAAAAATAATAAAAAAATATAAAAATTTTAAAAAAGTACTTGCAAAATAAAACAACTTGTATTAAAATTTAGTTGAAGTGGAGAAAAGTGGTACGAAGTGGTGAAAAGTGAAAAAGAGGTGAAAGCTATTGCTAATTGGCGAATATGAGCATTCCATTGATGCAAAAGGCAGATTAATAATGCCTGCAAAATTAAGAATAGACATGGGCGAAAAATTCATTGTAACAAAAGGGTTAGATGGATGTTTATTTGCGTTTTCACAAAACGAATGGCTAAATTTCGAAACAAAATTAAAAACACTACCACTTTCTGATAAAAATGCAAGAAACTTTGTAAGATTCTTTCTTTCAGGTGCTACAGAATGTGAAATAGATAAACAAGGAAGATTTTTATTACCAAATAATTTGAGAACAGCAGCAAACTTAGACAAAGAAGCAGTAATAATTCGGAGTAGGAACAAGGTTAGAAATTTGGGATAAACAAACTTGGGAAAAATGTGATGAAAATATTTCAGTAGATGAAATTGCTGAAAATATGACAATGTTAGGTATATAACTTGCAAAAGTTTATATAAATCAACCAAAGATAAAAATACCAAAGAAAAATTTAAAATTACAAAAGAAAAATTTACAAAAGATTACGACTCCAAAATATAAATTCAAAAGACAAAAGTACAAAAGATAAAATATTTATACAAAAGAATTAAAAAACTACATTAGAAAAAGTCGAATAAACAAAAGATGGTTTCAACCTAAGATGTTTGAAATACCAAAAGATAAAACAAAGGAAATTTTCAGCTGGTAGTTATATAAATTACCAGCTGATTTTAAAATAATAAAAAACAATCGAGGTGCAAAATTGGAATTTAAGCATAAACCAGTCATGTTAAAACAATGCATAGAAGGTTTAAAAATAAAACCAGATGGTATTTATGTAGATGGAACTTTAGGTGGAGCTGGACATAGCATAGAAATAGCAAAAAGATTATCAAAATCAGGATTATTAATTGGAATTGACAGAGATATAGAAGCAATTGAAGCAGCAAAAAATAATTTAAAAGAATTTTCCAATGTAAAATATATACATGGAAATCACGATGATATTAAAAACATATTACAAGAATTAAATATTAATACAGTAGATGGAATTTTATTAGACTTAGGAGTTTCGTCATATCAATTAGACGAAAAAAATAGAGGTTTTAGTTATTTAGGCGAAAACATTTTGGACATGAGAATGGACAAAACCCAAAAATTAACTGCTAAAGATGTAGTAAATAACTATGACGAAAAAACTCTAGCTCAAATTATTTATGAATATGGAGAAGAAAAATTTTCTAGGCAAATTGCAAAAAATATTTGTTTACAAAGAAAAGATTATCAAATAGAAACAACAAAGCAATTAGTAGATATAATAGAAGAATCTATACCTAAATCTAGGCAAAATGATGGACATCCTGCAAAAAGAACATTTCAAGCAATTAGAATTGAAGTAAATAATGAAATTAAACCATTATATAATACAATACAAGATTGTATTGATGTTTTATCAAATGGTGCTAGACTTTGTGTAATAACTTTTCATTCTTTGGAAGATCGAGCAGTAAAAAATGCTTTTATCGAAGCAAAAGGTAAATGCACATGTCCAACAGATTTACCATATTGCGTTTGTGGAGCAAAATCACTTGGAAAAATTATTACAAAAAAACCAATATTAGCAGACGAGAAAGAATTACAAGAAAATTCAAGAAGTAAAAGTGCTAAATTGAGAATATTTGAAAAGAGGTGAATAACTTAAAATGGCAAAAAGTAAATATGAATATGGTACAAGTCCAAGAAAACTAGAACCTGATGTAAGAAGAAAACAACAAAAAAATAAAAACATAAGAGTAGTTGAGGATTTGCCAAAACAAAAAATAAAAACATCAAAAGAGCAACAAAAAAGGCAAATAAAATCTATTTTACTTGTATTTGGCATATTTGTATTACTATTGACAATAAGTTATAGAAAATCTCAAATCAATGAAAAGTTTAATCAAGTACAAACACTAAAAAAAGAATTATCCTCTATTCAAAAGGAAAATGAACAACTAAAAGTAAATATTGAAAACAATTTAAACTTAAGTGTTATAAAAAAACAAGCAAAAGAAAAATTAGGTATGCAAGAATTAACAAATAAACAAACTGTATATGTAACTCTACCAAAAAAAGACTATGTTGAATCTGCAACAGAGGAAGTTGTTGAAAAAGAAGAAAAGAATTGGTTTCAGAAAATAGTAGATCAAATTTTAAAAAAATAAAAATAAATAGATAGTATTAAAAAAAGAACTTTCTAATAAAATGGATTAGGAGGTTCTTTTATGATGGAAATGAAACTTTCAAGTAAGAAGAAATTAAGAAATATCCTTTTTATATCTTTTGTAATTATTATAGGGCTAATTATAAGAATTGGATGTATACAGTTTTTACAAGGAGAAGAACTAGCTAGTATGGCATATCAACAGCAAACTTTAGACAGAAAAATCAATCCAAAAAGAGGAGTTATCTATGATACAACTGGGAAAAATATATTAGCTGTTAGTAGTACCGTGGAAACTGTAAGCATAAATCCTGGAAATATAGCAAAAGAAGATAAAGAAAAAGTAGCAAAAGTACTATCTGATATATTTGAACTAGATTATGATAAAACTCTAAAAAAAGTAACAAAAAGAAGTTCTATTGAAACAATTGCAAAAAAAGTAGATAAAGAAAAGACAGACAGGCTAAGAGTTTGGATGGAACAAAATAATATTACAACAGGAATCAATATTGATGAAGATACAAAACGATATTATCCATATAGCACTGTTGCATCTCAAATTATTGGTTTTTGTGGAAGTGATAATCAAGGATTAGATGGGATTGAAGCAAAATATGATGCAGAACTAAAAGGTACACAAGGGTCAATCAAGCGTCATACAGATGCAAAAGGTGGAGAAATAGGAGACGAAGGTGAAAATTATATATCTGCAATAGATGGTAATGATTTAGTTTTAACAATTGATTTGAGTGTACAGTCTATTGTAGAAAAATATTTGCAAGAAGCATGTATTGATAATAAATGCACAGATGGTGGAAATGTAATTGTAATGAATCCACAAAACGGAGATATTTTAGCAATGGCAACTTACCCAAGTTATGACTTAAACAATCCATATGAAGCATATACAGAAGAATTAAAAGGAATTTGGGAAACAATGCGGACAATCTGACAAAACTAAAAGCCTTCAGTCTGTCTGGAGAAATAAAGCAATTGCAGATACATATGAACCAGGTTCTGTTTTTAAGTTAATAACTACTTCAGCAGCATTAGAAGAAGGACTTGTTACAGATATTGATAAACAAGGAGAATTTTGCTGTACTGGTTCAATAGAAGTTGCAGGTGTTAGAATTAAGTGTTGGAGATATTATAGACCTCATGGCCCAGAAAGTTTAAGAATGGCATTAATGAATTCTTGTAATCCAATTTTTATAGGTTTAGGGCAAAAATTAGGAGTAAAAACGTATTATTCTTATTTGAATAAATTTAGATTATTAAACAAAACAGGAATTGACCTTCCTGGAGAAGCAAATAGTATTTTCTTAGCAGAAGAAAAAGCAGGACCTGTGGAACTTGCTACAATTAGTTTTGGACAGAGGTTTGAGATTACACCAATTCAATTAGTTACAGCAGTGTCAAGTATTGCAAATGGTGGAACAAGTATTACACCTAGAATTGTAAAACAAATTATTGATAGCGAAACGAAAGAAATCACAGATGTTCCAATTAAGGAAAATGGTACGGTTATTTCTAAAGAGACATCAGAAAAGGTACTAAGTATGATGGAAACAGTTGTATCAGAAGGAACTGGAAAAAATGCAAAAGTAGCAGGTTATAGAATTGGCGGAAAAACAGGAACTTCTGAAGATGGTGTAAATACTAATAAGTATGTTACATCTTTTTGTGGTGTTGCTCCAATTGAAAACCCACAAGTAGTAGTTTTAGTAACTTTATATAATCCAACACGGAGAAGGAGGACATCAAGGAGGTGGAGTTGCAGCACCAGTTGGAGGGCAAATATTTAGTGAAATATTACCTTATTTAGAAGTAAGCCAAGGAAATCAAGAAGAATTAGAAATTGTAGAAGAAGTGAGTGTACCAAATATAATTGGATTATCAATAAAAGAAGCAGAAAAGATATTAAAAGAAATAGGCTTAGAATTAAGTATTGATGGAATTACAGAAGAAGATGAAGAAACCTTAGACAAAGAAAATACAATAATTAAGGAGCAAATTCCGAATGAAGGAATTAAAATAAATAAAGGAAATAAGATTTTTGTAAAATATTAAAAATAGGGACTGATAAACCATTTAAATATGAACATATAGAAAACAATCAAAAAAATGTAAAAAAGCGTAAAAAACAACAAAATATATTTACGAAATTGAAAATTTATGCTATAATTGGTATGATATGTAATAAAATTAAATATTTGTAACAAGAGATGTAAAATATAGTAATGGAGGAATGTTTATGGGAAAAATCAATTTAACATGTAGAAAAACAAGACTGAACTTAATTGTTAAGTTGTTTTTTTGTCTTGCTTTTTCTTTAATTTTCACAGGAATTATAGCAAATAAAACTATGGCAGCAACAGGTAAAAAACTTTATTTATCTGACATAACTCAAGATATAGAAAGAACTAAAATTGCTAGTGGGCATATATTAAAGAAAGACGGAAATGATAGTGATAAGATAATAAATTTAAAAATAAGTGATACTGAAACTAAATCATTTGTTAAAGGTATAACAGCCTGGGCTTCATCTGAAGTTGTATATGATCTACAAAATTACAGCGAATATGACTATTTTACTGCATATGTTGGTATAGATAGTAGTGAACAAAGTAATTATTATAACACTGGTGCGAAATTTAGAGTATATACTTCAAATGATGGGGAAAACTGGACAGAAAAACCAACAACCAACACTGTTTTCTATGGCTGGTCAAAAGCTGAACGAATTAAAGTGGATTTAGAAAATGCGAGATACTTAAAATTGGTTACTGATAAAAATTCTGATAGCTGGTGGGCTGAGTGGTATGATGAAACAGTATTTGCTGATGCAAAATTATTGACTAATGATTATGAAGATACAGATGTTGCTGAGCCAGTAGAATTTATAAAAACAGTACAACAATATGATGAAGAACTAAAAAATTATGTTAATAATGGCCAAACAAATACTGAAAGCTATGAACTTGCATTATTACAAAGAGAATTTGTAAACAATTTTGGATATGAAGTTTTATTAGACTTTGTACATTGTAGTGATGAATATAAAGATACAGTTAAATGGTTAATGACTAATTTAACTAATATGCAATTATATGTTTATGGTGGAGAGCCTGATGGAAATTATATTGCTTCAATGAAAGCCTTAAATGCTATATATCAAGCCCATAAAGAAGATTTAAATATTCAAGAAAAAACTAGAGTTGGAAATATTACTTATGGTGAATTATATAGAAAAATGATGATAACTGTTTCTTTAACACACTCTGCACAAGTTGCTTTGTGGATGCAAACAGATACACCAGAAAACCAATCAACAGCACTTACACGTTATGAAATTTTCAAACAATTACATAAAAATGATGATTTTGTAGCTTTAAGAAATTCAGAAACAAATGCTATAGAAGTTGACTATACACCATTATTTGAGAGTTTAGAAGTTGAAGAAATGCGTTTCGTTTTAAATAATATTATTGATGATGAATCAATATATTGGCTAAACGATTATGTTCATAATAGAATTAATGAACATCCTAAAGAAGTTGGAAAATATTTAACACCACACCCATATATGAAATATATCGACCCAGATTATGCAAAAGCTGAATTTCATGATATAAATAAAAAAGCTGAATATGACAAAAAATATGAAGGGGTATTTACAAAATATAATGTAACATGGAGACCAGGTCTTTATAAATTATGGATGAATATTGAAGGTGGAGCCGTTTGTGGAGGTATTTCAAAAATTGGTTCTAACATAAGAGGTGTTAACGGAATTCCATCATCAGTTATTTCACAACCAGGACACGCTGCACTTATCTATTATAGTCAAGATAATAATGGAAATGGTTATTGGAATATAGATAATGATGTTAGTGGATGGGCTCAATCTGGAAAAACTGAAAGATTATCATTAAGATCTCCTTTAGGTTGGGGTGATGATGATTATGCAGAAGGTTGGCTTGCTTCATATGTTCCACTTGCACAAGATGCTATAAATAATTTTGATGATTATACAAAATCAATGAAATATGTGTATTTAGCAAATTCTTATTTAGATAATCCTGAAGAGCAGATGAATTTATATAGAAAAGCTTTAGATGTTATGCCAATAAATATAGATGCATGGTATGGAATTATTAAACTTTATGAAGCAGATCCAAATAAAACAGATGAACAATATTTAAAATTAGCTGAAGAAATAGGAAATGCTTTAAAATGTTATCCATTACCAATGTATAACTTAACAAATAGAATTAAAAAAGATTTTAATAGTAATGATAAAGAAAATTATACAAAATATATGTTTAGATTTACTTTATTCCAAACTGGCATATTAAATAATGCTAGTACATGGGATAATTCAGTAAAAGATAGACCTGAAAAGGGAACAACTACAGAAAGCATCAATAACTATTATACAAATTGGGTATATCAACCAAGTATAACACAAGCTGTTGCTAAATTCTTATTAGGTCAAACAGATACTGAACTTGCTAAATTCTCATTTGATAAAGTTGAAACCGTTATTAAAGCTGAAAAAGAAGGAGAAGAAGATCAAGTTTTAGTTACTGAAGCTGGAGTTTTAAAATTATCAGATCGTTTCAAAGATTCTGGAGTTCGTTGGGATTATACTTTAGACGGAAAATCTTATGATGTAAATAAATATAGAGAAGTAAACAATGCAAACGAAATTAGATTAACTGACGAAGAAATAGCTAAAATTACAGCTGATAATGATATATATGTTCATATAGTTGGAACAAATTATGCAGATGATACTTTATATAAAATAGATATTTTACCACAAACAGTTTCAAGTGATGTTTATGCTAATGATTTAGAAAATCGTATGATGGGAATTGATGCTAATCTTACTGAATGGCGTTATGCAGCAAATAGTCAGATTTCTACAGTATCATTAAACGAAATATCTGAAACTGAAACAATAGGAACAAATGCTAGTCCTAAAACTTCAGATGAGAGCGAATGGACTTCATTTGCAACAGAATCTCCAGTATTAAAAGGAGATGTTACAATTGAAGTAAGGCAAAGAGCTACTGGAACAAAACTTGCAAGTGATGTTGTTACATATACATTTACTTCAGAAAATGAAAAAAATATAGAAAGAAGATATGTTCCTGTTTCACATTTGTCAATTGATAAAGTTTCTACTGAAGCTACAGGTCAAGGTAGATATGCTAAAAATGCAATTGATGGTAATTATAATACAAGTTATCACTCAGACTGGAGTGGTAAAGATACAGAAAGATATATGGTTATCAAAATTGATAGACCAATTTACTTAGCAGGTATTGAATATGTTCCAGGTGGCGGAGGAAATGGTAGATTATTAGATGTATCAATCTCTGTAAGTCCAACAGGTGAAGAAGGAACTTGGACAGATGTATACACAGCGAAAAACTTAGAATATGTTAATACAGATAAAGCTAATGATTATGATTTTGGTTTAAAAAATATTAAGAAATTTGATGTAAATAAAACAGAAGATGAACTTAAAGAAATTGGAAAAATTCAATATGTTAAAATATGGGCTGAAAGAGCTACAAATGGAAATTGGTTTACAGCTAGAATGTTTAATATATTCGAAAATGTTAAATTAAACCCACATCCAACAGCTGGCATTGAATTTAATACAATAGAACCTACTTCAGGTAATGTTGTAGCAACAATTACAAACTTTAGTGCAGAAAATATTGAAATGATTAATTTTGAAGATATTACTGATGAAGAAATTATTAGCGAAGATATTAAAAACATTGAAGAATTAAGAGATACATCTAAGTATGTTACACTTAATGAAGATAAAACAGTAGCTACATTTACAAACAATGATAAATATACATTTCTATTTAAAAATAAAGATACAGGTCATATAGGAACAGCTACAGCTGATGTTACATGGATAGACAGAGAAGCTCCAAAAGCTGAAATTAAATATAGTACGACAGAATTGACTACAGGTGAAGTTGTTGCTTCTCTAGTTGCTAATGAGGAAATTATTGTTACAAATAACCCTCACAATGATTATAATGATAATGGTAAAGAATATACATTTACTCAAAATGGAGATTTTACATTTGAATATAAAGATTTAGCTGGAAATGTTGGAGAGCCAATTAAAGCTACAGTTAATTGGATAAACTCATCATCAAATGATACTATGCAAGATGGACCTGTACTTGACCCAAATCAAGCAGGTCAAGAACAACCAGGAACAGGCGACAACGATAATCCAAGTGGAGGAGAAGAGCCAACTCCAGGAGAAGAACAAGATCCAGGTACAGGTAATACACCAACACCAGGCGAAAGTGAAGAATCAGGAACAGGCGATAACAATGATCCAAGTGGAGGAGAAGATGATAACCAAGGAACTGGTGATAGCAATAATCCAGGAAGTGAAGAAGAACAAAATCCAGGTGGAGAGCAAGATCCAGGTACAGGAGATACACCAATACCAGGCGGAGAACAACAAAACCCAGGTGGAGAGCAAGATCCAAGTACAGGCGAAAGTGAAGAACCAGGAACAGGCGATAACAATAATCCAAGTGGAGGAGAAGATAATAACCAAGGAACTGGTGATAGCAATAATCCAGGAAGCGGAGAACAACAAAATACAGGTACAGGTAATACACCAACACCAGGTGAAGAACAACAAGCCCCAGGTGGAGAGCAAGATCCAAGTACAGGTGATACACAAACACCAGGCGAAAGTGAAGAACCAGGAACAGGCGATAACAATAATCCAAGTGGTGGTGAAGTGCAACAACCAAGTGATGAAAATACAGCAAAAGCTCAAGAAGATGATAAAAATTCTAACGAAAATATAACTTCAAAGCAAGATGAAAATATAACAAATAATTCAAAAACACAAAAAGGAATAGATAATTCTATTAGTAAAGAATATTTGCCACAAACAGGTATTAAAACTGCTTTTATTGTTATTATTGCAATTGCAGCAGTAGCAATTATTTCTATAGTGTTTTATATAAAATATATAAACGTTGGGAAAAGACGTAAATAAAAAATAGCTAGAATAAATGAAGTGAACCCCAAATAGTTCACAAAAAAAGCACCTACTTCTAGGTGTTTTTTTTTCGATATAAATAAAAATTACACAGCAATTTAAAAAGAAAAGCTGATTCTGGTAAGCGCTTATTATCAATAAAAAGATAGTAGTTTTTGTGTTACAATTATGTTACAAAAATATTAAAATTTGAAGTCTGTATTGAA
>CANRFX010000008.1 GCA_947629995.1 uncultured Clostridia bacterium
AATGGAAATTTCAATTACATATTCTTTTGTATTACTTATAGAGTTAAAAGATAATAAATTATATAAAATGGAAGTACTAATTATAGAAATTCTATTATTAGTTATAATGGGAAAATTTGTTTATACAAAACAAAATGGATTTGAAATAGCAGAAAATTTAAATAAAATACCGCAAACCATTATGGAGCAAACGCGGGTATATATTAGATAATCAAGCAGAAAATTTAATTTCAGAAAAAAATGTTGTAATGGCTATGCCAGAACCATTACATAGTGTAACAATTAGACAAATAACTTCAAAAATTAATCTGTTTTGGTCAAGAGACCAATATATGCAAGAACTATTTTCTCAAGAAGAATTAGAAGAAATGGAAAAGATACATTGTATTTATAAAAATATAGTACCTCAAATTACACAAGAAGAATTCAACATAATTAGACAGAAATATAAAGTAAATTGGATTATCATAAATTTAAACAATCAAGAGATTATCAATTATTTAAATGAAACTTACCCAACTAATAAAAAACAGATAGGAGAATATTTATTATATCAATACTAAAACATTGACAAAAAGCTTATTTAACGATAGAATAAACAAAGATAAAATTAAGTTTGGAAAGGGAAAAATTAAGAAAAATGGAATTTATTAAAATATTATATAAAAATAAAAAATTAGCTTGGCAATTAGGAAAAAATGATTTTAAAAATAGATTTGCAAATACTAGTTTAGGTAGTATTTGGGGATTTTTACAACCTTTTGTATTTATGATGATGTATGTTGTCGTATTCCAATTTATATTCAAGCAGTCAGGACCAGAAGGAGCACCTTATGTTGTATGGTTTATGCCAGGTATGGCAATGTGGATGTGTTTAAATGATGGAATTATGGGAGCAAGCAATTCAATTAGAGGATATTCTTACTTAGTAAAAAAAGTAGTATTTCCAGTAGATATTATACCAATTATATCTCTATTGGGAAATTCTTTTGTAGCAATTTTCCTTTTTGCAATTGCAAGTGGTATATGTATTATATTTGGATTTATGCCTAATATAGCAATGATAATTTATATTATATTTGCTACTTATTGTTTTTTAATTGCATTTACAAGATTTACATCAGCTGTATCTACATTAGTACCAGACTTTTCTAATTTACTAGGTATTGTTATGCAATTGTTTTTCTGGTCTACACCAGTAGTTTGGAATTTATCTATGATTGCACAACATCATACCATTTTAAGAATAATAGAATGTATTCCATTTACATATTTAGTAACAGGTTTTAGAAATTGCTTTATGGAAGGAAATATTGTAACACAAGGACACGGAATTTATACAATTATATTTTGGATAATCACAATTATTATGTTTGTATGGGGAAATTATATCTTTAAAAAGAGTAAAAAAGACTTTGCAGATGTACTTTAAAAGGAGGAAAATAATAAAATGGAAAATGACGAAGTAGCAATAAGTATAGAGCATCTTTATAAAAATTATAAAATGTTTGCTAGAAAAAAAGATAGATTATTAGAAACAATTTTTCCTATGTATCAAAGGCATGGCGAATTTAGTGCCATCAATGACTTGAATTTAGAAATCAAAAAAGGAGAAGTATTAGGCATCTTAGGAAAAAATGGTGCAGGGAAATCAACATTGCTAAAAATAATAACAGGAGTTGTTACTCCTACATCTGGTGATATAAAAATAAAAGGAAAAATTAGTTCACTTTTGGAACTTGGAACAGCATTCAACATGGAATTAACAGGGGAAGAAAACATTTATCAACATGGACAAGTAATGGGACTTACCAGAGAAGAAATTGAGGAGAAAAAACCAGAAATAATAGAATTTGCAGACATAGGAGAACATTTATATCAACCAGTAAAAACTTATTCTTCTGGTATGTTTGCAAGATTAGCATTTGCTTGTGCAATAAATGTAGATCCTGATATTTTAATTGTTGATGAAGTTTTATCAGTAGGTGACATGGCATTTCAACTAAAATGTTTTAAAAAATTTGAACAATTTAAAAATAAAGGAAAAACGATTTTATTTGTAACACACAGTGTAACAGATGTATTAAAGAACTGCACAAGAACAGTAATTATAAGTTCTGGTAAAAAAATATTTGATGGTGGCGTAAAAGAAGGGGTAGAAAAGTATAAAAAAATAATTGTTGGATTAGATTCTAATAATAAAGAAAAACTAAAAACACAAAAACAAAATTTAAAAAAAGATAATAATACTATTGAAAATGCGAAAGATAAAGATAGTTGGAAAAGCCAATTTACTGAAAATCCTAATATTATAGAATACGGAAATGGAAAAGCAGATGTTGTAGATTATGGAGTTTTTGATGAAAACGGAAATTATTTAAATAGCATTGAAAATGACAGAGAAGTTGTTTTAAAATCTAAAATAAAATTTAATGAAGAAATAAAAGAGCCAATTTTTACTATGACAATAAAAGATTTTAATGGAGTAGAGATGACAGGCACAAACTCCATGTATGAAAAAATAGCAACAGGCACATATAAAAAAGGTGATACAGTAGTAGTAGACTTTAAGCAAAAAATTAGTTTAGCACCTGGAAAATACACATTGTCTTTTAGTTGTACACATATTAATGCAAAAGGAGAGCTAGAAGTATTAAGTAGAAAATATGATGCTTTATTAATTGAAATTTTATCTAGTAAAGATTGTGTAGGAATTATGCGAATCGACTCAAAAATTTCAATAAATAAGATTTAGGAGTAATAAAAATGAACAAAAAGAAAAATTTATTTACGTCAGAAGCAGTATCAATAGGACATCCAGACCATGTATGTGATAGAATATCTGACAGCATTTTAGATGCTTGTTTAACACAAGATAAAGACTCAAGAGTAGCATGTGAGACAATGGTAAAAGATGAATTTGTTATATTATCTGGAGAAATATCAACAACTGCAAGTATTAATGTAGAACAAATTGTAAAAGATACAATAAAAGAAATAGGCTATAACTATACACCTAGAGTATTAAATTTAATAAGCAAACAATCACCAGACATTGCACAAGGTGTGGATATTCGGTGGAGCTGGAGACCAAGGAATTATGTTTGGATATGCAAACTGTGAAACGCCAGAATATATGCCACTTGCTATAACAATGGCACAAGATTTAGTAAAACTTGCAACTAAATTGCGTCAAGAAGGAAAATTTGCTTATGCTATGCCAGACATGAAATCACAAGTAACCTTAGAATATGACATGGGAGAAACTACCAAGGTTCATACTATGCTTATGTCTATACAACATTTAGAAGATTACAATGAGAAAGAATTTAAAAGTTTTATTAAAAATGAAATTATGATAAAAATTGCTGAAAAATATGGGTTAAATACTGATTTTAAAGTATTAATTAATCCTACTGGAAAATTTGTAATAGGTGGACCTGAAGGAGATGCAGGTTTAACTGGAAGAAAAATTATTGTAGACACTTATGGCGGATATGCACCACATGGTGGAGGAGCATTTTCTGGAAAAGATCCTACAAAAGTTGATAGAAGTGCTGCCTATATGGCAAGATATTTGGCTAAAAATATAGTTGCTTCACGGAATAGCAAAGGAATGTTTAATTCAATTATCATATGCAATTGGAGTAGTTCAGCCAATTTCAATTTATATAGACTGCAAAAATACAAATAAAGTAGACGAAGAAAAAATAATTAAAGCAATTTATGATAACTTTGATTTATCGCCAAAAGGTATGATAGAAACATTAAAATTAAAAAATCCAATTTATAAAGAAACATGTAATGGTGGGCATTTCGGAAGAAAATATATAGATGAAAAAAATAAAATAGAATGTCCTTGGGAAAAATTAAATTGTATTGATATTTTTAAACAACTAGTATAGTAGTAGTGTATAGCTAAAAAATAAAAGAGGTGAGGTTTCTATGAAGTTAAATTTAGATTTTTATCAAGAAAAAGAAGAAATGATAAAAGAAGAAGAAAAGCAAATCATAGAACAATATATTGATAAAATAGAAGATAAAGAATACGAAAAACACTTTCCAAACAAAGTAACTCAAGAAGAGATGTATTATTTATCAGATAGTAGCCAAAATATTTTAAACTGGTATCCTTTTGAAAAAGAAGATACAATTTTAGAAATTGGTGGAGACTTAGGAGAGTTAACACAAGTATTTATAAAAAATTGTAAAGATGTAGTAACTATTGAACCTAACCTAATAAAAGCGAAATCAATAAGTAAAAGATATGAAAAATCAGAAAATTTAGAAGTAATAGTAGGAAATTTAAAAAATATCAAACTAGATAGGAAATTTAAAATCATTACTCTAATTGGAATTATTAATAAAATAGAAGAAATTATGGATCAAAGTGATGTAAAATTGACAGATTTAGTAAAAACTTTAGAACCATATTTATTAGAAAATGGAAAATTTTTAATTGCTGTTGATAATAAATTTGGATTAAGATATTTTGCAGGAGATCCAGAAAATATTTTAAACAAAAAATTTGTTAGTTTAAATGGATATAATAATGAAGCCAAAAAAACAGAAACTTTTACTAAAGCAAGATTAGAAAGAAAATTTAAGGAAATGGGATATAATATTAATTTTTATTATCCATTACCAGATTATAAACTACCAAATGTTATATTTTCAGACAAACAATTGCCAAAGTATAATAATATTGATAAATATATTCCTTATCATACAGAAAAATCTGATACGATAATTAATGAAATTGATGTTTTTAGAGAAATTCTAAAAGATAATGAAAATATGTTTTCATTTTTTACAAATTCATTTTTAATTGAAATAAGTAAAAGCGAAATACCAATAAAATATAAGTATATTTCATTTAACAATTGTAGAAAAGAAAAATATAGGCTAATTACAAAAATAGCAGACGAATATGTAGAAAAACAAACTGTTAATAAACAAGCAAATAAACACTATGAAAATATTAAAGAAAATATTAGAGAACTCATAGAAAATAATATAAAAACAGTAGATTATGAGGAAGATGGAAAAATAAGAAGTAAATATATAAACCAAGATTTATTATTAAATAATGTAATTACAAAAGCATTAGAAGAAAAAAATTACGAAAAAGTAGACGAAGTAATGAATAAATATATTGAAATATTGCTGTCTAATACTGTAACAAAAGAAGATTATGAAAATACAGTCTTTGGTAAATATCAAATAAAAGTGGAAAATCCAGAAATAATAAGCAAATTACATTTTAAAAAAAGTGGTTTATGGGATATGACTTTTAAAAATGCTTTTTATATAGATTCTGAAATATATTTTTTTGACCAAGAGTGGGAAGAACCAAATTTACCAGCAGAGTATATTTTATATCGTTCTATTTTATATACTATTTCACTAAGAAGGTTCATCAATATAGAAGATTGGTTTGAAAAATATGGTATATCGAAATTTAAAAATATTTTTGAACAACTAGATGAAAAGTTACAAAAAGAAATAAGAGATAATAAAATATGGGAATTTTATAACAAAAACAGTTATTTTAATATAGATGAAACAAAACAAGAAGTAATAAACTTAAATTCAAGAAATTCTGCACAAACAGCATTTTTAGAAAATTTACAAATTGAGAATGAAGATTTAAAACAAAAAAATGAAAATTTAAAGCAAGAAAATGAAAACTTAAAGCAAGAAAATGAACAATTAGAACAAAACTTGCAAAAGATTTTAAACGAAAAACTTACAACAACAATAAAAAGAAAATTAAAAAAATAGTAGGAGAAAATCAAAATGGAGAAAATTAACATATATAAAACTAAAGCTAAAAAAGTAAAAATAGAAAATCCTAAAAAAGTAAGTGTAATTATACCAAATTATAATTATCAAGATTATATTATAGAAAGAATAGATTCAATTTTATTACAAACTTACCCAATCTATGAATTAATTATTCTAGATGATTGTTCAACAGATAATAGTGTAGAAGTAATTAATAAAAAAATAGAAGAAATAAAAATTAAATATCCCCAATTAAAAATACAATTTATAATAAACGAAAAAAATAGTGGAGGTTGTGTTTTTAAACAATGGAAAAAGGGGTTTGATTTAGCAAGCCGGAGAAATCATATGGATTGCAGAAGCAGATGATAGTGCAGAAAATAATTTTGTAGAAGAATTAATAAAGCCATTTGAAGATGATGAAGTAGTATTATCTTATTGTGAATCTGCAAGAATAGACGGAAATAATATGTTAATTAGAAAAAAATCAGATGATTTATATGATATGTGTAGAACAGGAGAATGGAGAAAATCATATACTTGGACTGGAAAAGAAGAAATTATAAATCATTTAAGTGTTACAAATACAATATTAAATGTATCAAGTGTAATGTGGAGAAAAAAAGACTATACTGAAATATTCGAAAAAGCAGGAGAATACCGAGTTGCAGGTGACTGGTATATATATTACAATATATTAAAAGACGGAAAAATTAGTTGGAATAGTAAGCCTTTAAATTACTATAGAAAACATGGAAGTTCAGTATGTACAGACATAAAAGCAGAAATTGAATTTAACGAAATCTGTAAAATACAAGATGCAATAAGTAATCTATATGATTTACCACAAGTTATTAAAGAAAAACAAGAACTAAGAAGAAGCTTTATGTATCCATTACTACCAAAAAAATTGGATGAGGCAGATCCAAATAGTAACAAGAAAAAAATAGCTTGGGTTATGCCACATCCAGGCAAAGGCTCTGGTGGACATAGAACAATTATACAAAATGTAAATGCTTTATTAAAAGCAGGATATGAATGTGATATTTTTGTAGAAGAAGATGGTGCATCTACTCCTCAAATTGTAAGAGATAAAATAAACAATTGGTATGAAAAATGTGATGCAGGAGTTTATGTTGGATTTAACATTCAAAAAGATTACGATTTAATGTTTGCAACAGGTTGGCAGACAGTAGATTTTGTAAAGAAATTACCAGCAAAGAAAAAGGCATATTTTATACAAGATTTTGAACCTTGGTTTTTCCCAATGGGAGATCAATATCTAATTACAGAGAATTCATATAGATATGGATTTTTACCAGTTACCATTGGAAAATGGTTATCTTATAAAATGCAAAATGAATTTAATACACCATCTCAGTATTTTGATTTTGGAGCAGATTTAAATATATATAAACCATTAGAAAACATAAAAAAAGAAAATGCGATATGTTTTGTTTACCAACCTGAAAAGCCAAGAAGATGTGATTATATAGGATTAAAAGCATTAAAAATAGTAAAAACATTAAGACCAGATGTACAAATTTATTTTTATGGTTCAAGTGCATCTGCAAATGTTGATTTTGAATGCAAAAATTTAAATATTATACCAATAAAAGAATGTAATGAATTATATAATAAATGTAAAGTCGGAATTTGTATGAGTGCATCTAACCCATCTAGAATTCCGTTTGAAATGATGGCTGCAGGTTTACCAGTAGTAGAATTATATAAAGAAAATAATATATATGATTTACCAGACGAAGGAGTTATGCTTGCAGAACCAACTCCAGAAGCGATAGCAGGGGCAATTATTCATTTGTTAGACCATCCAGAAGAATGTGAAAAAATGTCTGAATTCGGTAAAAACTACATGAAAAATTATCCATTAGAAAAGGGATTTGAGCAGTTTTTAAAAGCAGTAGAAGCTATGTTAGAAACAGATTACAAAGAAAAATCAGAAATTAAAGCATTATATAAAAAAGAAGCTTTTAAAGCTACAAAAGAAACGCTAGAGGTTTGTTTAGAACAAGCAAAACAAGAACCAATTCATGTAGATAATCATGGAGCAATATATCGTTTTTTAAGAAGAGGGAAAAACTTTATAAAAAAGTGTCTTATAAAATTAGGATTAAAAAGGGAAAGAGGATAATGAATTCTTTAATAAGGAAAATAAAAAAAGTAATAAAAGCAATAAATATACAAAGTATAAAAGCTGCTTTAAATTATATAAAACAAAATGGGTTTAAAGGATTATATGGAACATGTATTACTTATATCAAATATGGAAGAACAGTAGTAGATGAATATGCAACTTGGATTGATAATAATGAACCAAAATTAGAAGAATTAGAAAAACAAAAAAAATATGAATCTTGTCAAAATATTAACTTTGATATTATTTTAGAGCAAAAACAAGAAAAATTAATCCAAAGTATAGAAAACCAAACTTATAGTAAATGGACTATTTTAGAAGATAAAACAGAAAATATACTTAAAAATTCAAAAGGTGATTATATAATATGGATTGGAAAGGATATTGAATTAACACCATTTGCTTTATATGAAATAGTAATGGCAATAGAAAAAAATGAAGGACAGGTTTTCTATAGTGATAATGATCTAAAAATAGATGAAAAAAGGCAAGAGCCTTCTTTTAAACCAGATTTTGCAATAGATACATTACTTTCTAAAAATTATATTGGAAATATGATAGTAGTAAAAAAGAAATTTTTAGAACAAAACTCAGACATTTTGTCTAATTTAAACAAAGATATTTTTTATGACATAATGCTAAGAATATCTGAAAAAACAAATAAAATTATTCATATACCAAAAGTATTGTATCATGAATTAGTAGAGAAAAAAGAAATAGATATAAAAAGTCAAAAAGAAATTATAAAACAATATTTACAAAGAAATAATATGGACTATACTGAGATAAAAGATGGCATATATGAAGGAACTTATAAAATAGACTACAAAATTATAGATAATCCAAAAGTATCTTTAGTTATTCCAAATAAAGACCACATAGAGGATTTAGAAAAATTAATTGAATCAGTTAAAAAGTCAACTTATAAAAACTATGAGATTGTAATTGTAGAAAATAACAGTAAAGAAGAAGAAACTTTTAAATATTATGACAAAATTACAAAACAAGATGAAAAAATTAGAGTAGAAAAATATAATATAAATTACTTTAATTATTCTGCAATTATTAATTTTGGTGTAGAAAAGGCAACTGGTAAATATGTTATATTATTAAACAATGACATTGAAATATTAACAAAAGATTGGATTGAACAAATGCTAATGTATGTACAAAGAAAAGATGTGGGAATTTGCGGAGTAAAATTATATTTCCCAGATAGAACAATTCAACATGCTGGAGTAACAATTGGAACTAGGGGACTGGCAGGACATAGATATAGAGAAATAGCAGAAAAAGATTTTACTTCAACAGATTACATTAATATTGTACAAGACCTAAGTAGTGTAACAGCAGCATGTTTTATGGTAGAAAAAAAATTATATGAAGAACTATTAGGATTTGATGAAAAATTAGCAGTTGCTTTTAATGATGTGGATTTTTGTTTAAAAGTAAGACAAGAAAATTTACTAATTGTATATAATCCATTTGTTTGTGGCTATCACTATGAATCTAAATCTAGAGGAGAAGATACAGAAAATAAAGAAAAACAAAAAAGATTTGCAAAAGAATATGAATTATTTGTAAAAAGATGGGCAGGGGTAATTGCAAAAGGAGACCCATATTACAATAAAAATTATAGATTAGACACAGATATTCCAAAAATAAATTATAACAAAATAATATAAGTTTTTATATTACAAGGAGAATAAAACATGAAAACAGCCATTTTAATACCATGCTATAATGAAGAAATGACAATTGAAAAAGTAATAAAAGATTTTAAAAAAGAATTACCAGAAGCAGAAATTTATGTATATGATAATAATTCTGAAGATAAAACAGCTGAAATTGCAAAAAGAAATGGCGCAATTGTAAAACATGAATACAGGCAAGGTAAAGGAAATGTAGTAAGAAGTATGTTTCGAGATATAGATGCAGATATTTATGTTATGGTAGATGGCGATGATACTTATCCTGCAGAACAAGTGAATAAATTGATAGAACCAATTATAAAAGAAGAAGCGGATATGGTAACAGGAGATAGACTGACAAATGGAACATATAAAAAGGAAAACAAAAGACATTTTCATAAATTCGGAAATAATTTAGTAAAAAAAGCGATAAATTTTATATATAAAACAGATTTAAAAGATATTATGACTGGGTATAGAGCATTCAATAAAAAATTTGTAAAAAATATACCAATTATGAGTCAAAAATTTGAGATAGAAACAGAGCTAACATTTCATGCACTAGATAAAAGATTTTTAATAAAAGAAATACCAATTTCGTATAGAAATAGACCAAGCGGAAGTAAATCAAAATTAAACACAGTAAGTGATGGAATAAAAGTAATAAAAACAATTGTAGGAATGTGTAAAGATTCAAAACCACGTCAATTTTTTTGGTGGATTTCATTATTATTTATTATAGTAGGATTATTAATTGGAATACCAGTTATAGTAGAATTTTTTAGAACTGGATATATAACAAAAATACCTTCAGCAATACTTGCAACTGGAATAATGATATTTGCCATTATAATAGCACAATGTGGCGTAATACTAGATACTGTAGTAAAACAAAACAAAGAAAAATATGAAATGGAAATATCAAGATTTCTGCAGTTAGAAAATTTAATAGACGGAAAAGAGGAGAAATAATGCCAAAAGTATTGCTTATAGTACCAGCTTACAATGAAAAATTAAATATAAAGAAAACAATAGATGACATAATAAATAACACAAACTATGATTATATTATAATTGATGATTGTTCAAAAGATGGCACAAAAGAAATATGTAAGGAAAATCATTTTAATTATCTTTCTTTACCAATTAATTATGGATTAACTAGTGGAATTCAACTAGGCATGAAATATGCTTATAAATATGATTATGATATTGCAATACAATTTGATGGTGATGGGCAACATCAAGCAAAATATTTACAAGATTTAGTAAAAGAAATAGAAGAGAATAATACTGACATAGCAATTGGTTCAAGATTTATAACGAAAAAAAAGCCAAAAACAACAAGAATGATAGGTAGTATGTTGATTTCTAGTGTAATTAAATTAACAACTGGAAAAACAATTAAAGATCCAACTTCTGGAATGAGAGCTTATAATAAAGAGGTTATAAAAAGATTTGTAACAAATAGTAGTTTAACTCCAGAACCAGATACATTAGTGTATTTTATAAAAAAGAAAATGAAAATAAAAGAAGTGCAAGTAGAAATGAGTAAAAGAGAATATGGAAAAAGTTACTTAAATCCGCTTAAGTCGATAGAATATATGATTAATATGTTATTTTCAATTATTTTTATTAGAGCAATTACATGAAAAATTAAATAAGGTAGGGATTAATATGTCAATAACACTAAGAATTATTTTAATAATATGTTCAATTATTGCATTTTTACTATCAATTATGAAAATAAAACAAGCAAAATTAAAAGTAGTAAATTCAGTTATATGGATGGTAGGAGCAATTCTATTAATTTTTATGAGTTTGTTTTCAAATGTAGTGGAATGGATATCTTCTAGTTTGGGTTTTATAGCACCAGTTAATTTTGTGTTTTTAATCACAATAATATTTTTACTAATAGAAGTATTTACAGATAATATAAGAATTTCAGAGTTAAATGAAAAAATAAAGAATTTAAATCATTATATTGCATTATCAGAACATGAAAAAAGACAAAATAATCTCAAAAATGAAGGAGAATAAAATGGAAAAGAGGAGAAAAAAGATGATGCAAGTAATTATCATATTTATCTATATTTGCCTTTCAATATCAGGTCTAGTTTTAATGAAATTAGGTGGAAATCCAGGAACTGTCTCTATGTCAGATGGAAATATAAATTTTGGAATTAGTACAATTAGTTTATTAGGATTTATCTTTTATATTGGAAGTTTCCTTTTGTTTACAAGAATGGTAGTAATATTTAATTTAAGCTATATTATGCCACTTACTACAGGAATTGTTCAAGTATTATCACTTGCTTTTTCTAAAATTATTTTTAAAGAAGAATTTACAACAACTGGTTTAATTGGAGCGTGTGTTATTATTATTGGAGTTATCTTAATTAATTGGAAACATTAGACTTTGAATGCAAAATAAAATAAAAATATAATATAAGTGGTGGTTAAAATGAGAAAAAAAATCGTTATAATTTTATTAATAGTAGTTATAATATGTAATATTTTTTTAATAACAACAAGTTTAGCTATTGATAGTGAAAATATAAATAATATGAATAATTTAACAAATACAAGCAAAAACACTAGTACTAATATAATTAAAAATGAAAATGCAAATGCAAATACAAATACTGACATGATGATTAGTAATGATGAAACAAAAGAAGAAAATGTAGAGTATGATACAGAAAACTCAAGTAATGTAACTGCGAATGAGGAAATTGAGGAAAATTATAAACAAGAAAGTGATACAAATAAAGCTGAAGAAATAAATAATTCAGTAAAAATTGATACACAAATTTTAGAAGAAGGAATATATGAAATATATGCATATGTTGGAGAAACAAAAGTAATAGATGTGCATGGAGCTGACAAAAATGATAAAGCCAATATAGAAATTTACGAACGCATGAATCAAAATAATCAAAAATATAGAGTACAATTAAATGATGATGGTACATATACTTTTTTTGCTTTGCATTCTAATAAAGTACTAGATGTAGAAGGAAATGGAAAATCAAATGAAACGAATGTATGTCAATATACATATAATGGAGGAGACAATCAAAAATGGTATATAGAATCATGTGGAAATGGATATTATTATATTATTTCTAAAGCAAATGGATTGTATTTAGATGTATACCAAACACAAGGAAAAGACGGACAAAACATACAAATGTACCAGAAAAATGAAGGATTAGGTCAAAAATTCAAATTTTCAAAAGTAATAGATAAAGGAACTAAAACTATAGAAAATGGAATTTATAATATTTATTCAAACGTAGCGAAAAATCGTTTATTAGAAGTACCAAACAGTGAAATAAATGATGAAGTAGAAATAAAAACTGCAACTAATAAAAATATAGCAAGCCAAAAATTTCAAGTTACATATAATAATGATGGAACTTATACAATATTAGTATTACATACAGGAAAAGCTTTAGATGTAAAATATGGAAGTGGAAAAAATAAAACTGCAGTCCAACAATATACAAAACATGATGGAGATATGCAAAAGTGGATTATAAAGCAAAATACAAATGGAACATATTCTTTAATTGCAAAATGTAATGGACTAGCGTTAGATATAGATAGATCAAATACAAGTGTTGGTGCTAAAGTACAAACATTTAATTTTCATGGAGAAAAGTCACAACAATTTATATTTGAGGAGTGTAAAGAAACAGATGTATCAAATATGTCAGCAGATAACGGAACATATAGAATTTTAAGTACAGTAAATCCTAATAAGGTAATGCAATTTTCAAACAATAGTATATATATACAAATGTGGGAAAATGCAAATAGTTTACAACAAAAATATGAAATAGTATATGGTGAAGATGGATATTATAAAATTAAATCCAAAAAATCTAATAAGTTCTTAACTGTAGAAAGTGCAACTCCTACAATAGGAAGCAAAATAAAACAAGAAGAGGGTGGCAATTTAGATACCCAAAAATGGATTTTGAAAAAATATTCTGAAAGTATATATGCAATTATATCTAAATGTGGAAATTTATATATTACTTTATCAAATTCAAATATACAAAATGGACAAACACTACAATTGGCTTTAGGAACAGATTTATCAAACCAAAGGTTTATATTGGTAAATGAAACACCAAAGAATAATATTAAACAAATTGAAAATGGAGTATATCAAATTATAACAAAGGGCAATAAAGTCCTTGATATTTATGGAGCAAGTTATGATAATGTAGCAAATGCGATAATTTTTAATAATTCAAAAGCACAAAATCAAAAATTTCAAATTACAAGAGTAGGAGATACTAATTATTATAAAATAACAGCTATACATTCAGCAAAAGTATTAGATGTAGAATCTAATAATACTAATATAGGGGCTAATGTTATTCAATTTGATTACAGTCGGTGCTAACAATCAACTATGGCTAATAAAAGATTGTGGTGATGGATATTTTAGTATTATTTCAAAAGAAAGTGGACTTTACTTAGATGTAACAGGAGCTAATGTAAGTACAGCAGAAACAAATATAGAATTATGGTATAATAATGATGGAGATGCACAAAAATTTAAATTATTACCAATAAATATAATTAATAATGATTCATATATGATATCTAATCAATCAAATAATAGTATGTTTTTTGATGTTTATGGAAATACGCAAGATGAAAATGCAAATATACAAATATGGCCAAAAAATAACGAAAACAATCAAATATTTAGAGTAGAAAGCACTGATAATGTAAATTATAAAATTATTGCCAGACATTCTAATAAAGTTTTAACTGTATTATCTGATAATAATGTAGTTCAAGCAACAGATACTAATAGTGATAATCAACAATGGATTTTTGAAACAATAGGAAATGATTATTATAAAATAAAATCAAAATATAATAATTTATATTTGCATCTAAATGGAACAAATATAGAAGTAGCAAAAGAGCAAAAAACATCAGCACAAAATTTCAAATTTAATAATTTAGATCAAAAAACAGGAATTGATGTTAGTGAATTTAATGGATTAATCAATTGGGAGTATGTAAAAAGATCAGGAATTGATTATGCCATGATAAGAGTTGGATATAGAGGATATAGAACAGGAGCATTTGCAGAAGATAGATATTTTAGACAAAATGTAATTGGAGCAAAGAAAGTTGGATTAAAAATAGGTATTTACATTTATACACAGGCAGTAAATGAACAAGAAGCAATAGAAGAAGCAAATTGGACTATAAATAAATTAAAAGAAATTGGATATGAAAATCAAATAGATTATCCAATTGCAATTGATACAGAAAACTCAGGAGGAAATCCGCCAGGAAGAGCAGATGGATTAGATATAGATACAAGAACAAGAGTATGTGCAGCTTTTTGTAATACAATACAAGCTAATGGATACAGACCAATGATTTATGCAAGTAGAAATTGGTTTTATAATAAATTAAATGTAAATCAATTAAATCAGTATAATATCTGGTTGGCACATTATACAAATTCTCCAAATTCGAAATCAGACTATAAATATCACTATGAGATGTGGCAATATACAGATTTTGGACAAGTTATGGGAATTCCAACTAATGTTGATATGAATATATGTTATCATAATTATTAACATAATATCTAAAATAAAATATTTTTAGACATAAAAGTACAAGAAAACCTTGTACTTTTTTTAGTTTAATGATATGATAATAACGATTTAATAAAAAACAAAAAAGAAGGTAAAATAAAATGAAGATTTTAATAACAGGAGCAAATGGAATGCTTGCAAAATCAGTAAAGAAAAGATTAGAAGGAAATGAACTAATCTGTACAGATGTAGAAGATTTAGATATTACAAATTATAAAGCAGTTTCAGAATTTGTAAAAAAAACAAAACCAAATTATATTATAAATTGTGCAGCATATACTGCTGTAGATAAAGCAGAAGAAGCAGGAGAAATAGTAGAAAAAATAAATGCACAAGGACCAGAAAATCTTGCAAAAGCAGCTAATGAAAATAATAGTGTGCTAGTACATATTAGTACAGATTATGTATTTGGTGGAGAATTAGAAATAGAAAAAGATTACAAAGAAGAAGATTCTAAAAATCCAGTAACAGCTTATGGTATTACAAAATTACACGGAGAAGAAAAAATAAAGGAAAATACAAATAAATATTATATTTTTAGAACAGCATGGTTATATGGCGAAGGAAACAATTTTGTAAGAACAATGTTAAAATTAGCAGAAACTAAACAAGAATTAAGTGTAGTAGCTGACCAACATGGTTCTCCTACATATGCAGAAGATTTAGCAAATATAATTGGAGAAGCAATCGAAAAACAAATACCATATGGAATTTATCATGCTACAAACCAAGGATATACAACTTGGTATGAATTTACTAAAACAATATTTGAATATGCAGGTGTTTCTTGCAAGGTAACACCAGTAACAACTGAAAAATACATAGAAATGATGAAAATAACACAAGCAAAAAGACCAAAAAATTCAAAATTATCAAAAGAAAAATTATTAGCTCAAGGAATTAATGTGCCTAATTGGCAAGATGCTTTAAAAAGATATCTAATGAAAGAAGGAAAAATATAAATAGAAGGGATTATATTGAATGAAAAATAGAAAAGGAATTATTTTAGCAGGTGGAAGTGGAACAAGATTATATCCATTAACACATGCAATATCAAAACAAATTATGCCTGTATATGATAAACCTATGATTTATTATCCATTGTCTGTATTAATGGAAGCAAACATAAGAGAAGTATTAATAATTTCAACTCCAAGAGATATTGATATTTTTAAAGATTTATTAGGAGACGGAAACAAATGGGGAATGAAATTTGAATATAAAGTGCAAGAAAAACCAAATGGATTAGCAGAAGCATTTATTATAGGAGAAGAGTTTATTGAAGATAATAATGTTGCTATGATACTTGGGGATAATATGTTTTATGGTTCTCATCTTCCAGAAATGTTAAAAAGAGCAAATGAAAGAGAAAATGAATCTACTATATTTGGTTATCAAGTAAAAGATCCAAGAGCTTATGGTGTTGTTGAGATAGATCAAAATGGAAAAGCAATTTCTATTGAAGAAAAGCCAAGTAATCCAAAATCTAATTATGCAGTTCCAGGTTTATATTTCTATACAAATGATGTAGTAGAAATTGCAAAAAATATTAAGCCATCAGAAAGAGGAGAATTAGAAATTACATCTGTTAATGAAGAATATATGAAAAGAAATAAATTATATGTTGAAACTTTTGGAAGAGGCATGACTTGGTTCGATACAGGAACACATGATGCTTTATTAGAAACAGCAAGTTTTGTTCAAACAATAGAAAAAAGACAAGGATTGCAAGTTTGTTGCCCAGAAGAAATCGCTTACCAAAAAGGATGGATTACAAAAGAGCAATTATCAAAACTTGCAGATAATTATATGAAAACAGATTATGGAAAATATTTAAAAAGTATAGCAGAAGAATAAAGGAGAAATTTATGAGAGCATTTTATTTTATGTGCTTTGGAATTTTTATGTTTTTATTTATGATTTTTTTCATTTATTCAATATATAAAATTTCTAAAGTAAAAATAAATAAAAAAGATATAATAATTTTTACAATATTTGCATTGACAGGATTAGCAATTTTTTCTATTGTGGTTATAACTAGAAAAAATCCATATATATGGGATTATTCATATTATTATACAAAACAATTAGACTTTTTAGAAATATTACATGATAATCGGTTTCAAGGACTTCCTTTGGACTTTCGTAAGAACTACATATAATGATGATTATGGTGGATTTTTACTTGCTTTCATCAGTTATCCATTTAGTTTAACAAATAAATCTGGTGCAGCTTTCCAAATAACATTTTATATAACAATAATAATTCCATTGATTTTTATTTTATATGTTTATTTTAAAAAGTTAATGGAAATAGCAAAAGTAGAGAAAAATAAAACTTTTATAACAGTTGCATGTATGTGTTTAGCAATAGGATTTACATTATTATATAAATCAGCAATTGAAGGTCAACCTGACATAATTGGCCTTATATATGTAGCATCAATTATTTTATTAACAATAGATTATAGATTTGAAAAACTAGAAATTAAAAGGTTATTATTTTTAGCCATTTCTGTATTTTGTTTAATAATATCTAGAAGATGGTATTCTTTTTGGTTAGTTGGATATGTTTGCGCATATGCATTATATTTAATATATTATTTAATAAAAACGAAAGATAATAAAATTAGAATAAATATTATAAAAAATGCATCAATATTTTGCATATTAACAATTGCTTTTCTAGTAATATCATTATATCCACTGATTTCAAGAATCATAAAAAATGATTATAGCGTATCTTATGCAGCTTGGAATATTGGAGGGCTAAAAAAAGAAATAGTACTGCAATTTAAAAAATTAGGACTATTATATATTTGTGTTATGTTAGTTGGTGTTATATATGGATTAAAAAATAAAAATTTAAGAAGATTGACATTAATAACTATAATACAATACGTTATAACACTATTAGCATTTATTCGAATTCAAAATTTAGGAGACCATCAAAGTTTAATATTAATGATGGCATATATAACATTATTTGTTTTTGGAATATTTGCAACAGAAGTAAAAATATTTAAAAAAGACTTTTCTAAAATTGGATTAGGAATAATTACATTTATTATTTTATCAAATATGTTTGGAGCTTACACAGAAAAGATATTTTATGGTAAAATATTGTTTCAAAAATCAAGCTTAAAACCAATAATTCGCGAAGATTATGATACTCTTAGAGAAATGGCAGACTTTATTTTAGAAAATTGTGATGAGAAAAATATGGCATATATTAATGCAGCAACTCCATTATATTGTGCTAATACATTCCAATATTATTATTTACCAGATAGAAAATTAAAAAATTATATATATTATGAATCTGCAATTGATTCTGTCCATGGATTTCCAGTTGGAGTATTAGCTTCTAAATATATATTTATATCAAATGTCAGATTAGAAGTTACTGGAGCTCAATTAGGGCATATAATACCATATATTAAAGAAACTATAGAAGATTCAGAACTTTCTTACAAGTTTAAAGCAGTAAAAGAGTTTAAAATGACTGATGAAGTTACATTTACTGCATATGAGAGAGTGGTTCCTGTTGATATAAAAGAAATAGAGTATTATAAAGAAAAATTTAAAGAACAAAGTGAGTTTTATCCAGAATTGTTTGAAAATAGATTAAATGAATATGAATATTAATTTTGACAAAACAGTAGAAGAAAAGGAGAAAAAAATGGGAAAATTTAAAAAAACAGAGACTTCAATAGAAGGTGTATGTATAGTAGAACCAACTGTATTTGGAGATAACAGAGGATATTTCATGGAAACATACAGTAAAGAAGATTTTAAAGAATTAGGATTAAACTATGAATTTGTACAAGATAATCAATCTAAATCAAAAAAAGGAGTTTTAAGAGGCTTACATTTTCAAAAAGAAAACACTCAAGCAAAACTTGTAAGAGTAATAAAAGGAGAAGTTTTTGATGTAGCAGTAGACTTAAGACCAAATAGTAAAACTTATGGAAAATGGGAAGGTGTAATACTTTCAGAAGAAAATAAAAAAATGTTTATGATTCCAAGAGGATTTGCACATGGATTTTTAGTATTATCAGAAGAAGCAGAATTTACTTATAAATGTGATGATATATATAATCATGAAGCAGAAGGAGGTCTTGCTTGGAATGACCCAGATGTTGCAATAAAATGGCCTTTTGAAAATATAAAGATATCAGATTTATTAACATCTGAAAAAGATAGCAAATGGCCAAGTTTAAAAGAATTAAAAAATACAGATTTGTTTAAAAATTTAAAATGAGAAAGGATATAAGAATATGAAAAATGTAATGGTAACAGGAGCTGCAGGCTTTATAGGAGCAAACTTTGCAGAATATTTTGTAAACAAACATCCAGACTATAAAGTAGTTGTTGTTGATAAATTAACTTATGCAGGAAATTTAGATAATTTAAAAAAAGTAAAAGATAAAATAGAATTTGAACAAGCAGATATATGTGATTTTAATAAAATGAAAGAAATTTTCGATAAATACGATATTAATGGTGTAATTCATTTTGCAGCAGAATCACATGTTGACAATAGCATAAAAAATCCATTTATATTTACACAAACAAACGTAATAGGTACTCATACTTTGCTAGAAACTGCAAAACAAAAATGGGGAGAAGGAAGCGAAAATAAATTTGTTCATATTTCAACAGATGAAGTTTATGGTTCTCTTGGAGAAGAAGGATATTTTACTGAAAAATCTCCAATAAAACCAAGTAGTCCTTATTCTTCTTCAAAAGCAAGTTCAGATTTAATAGCACTTGCTTATAAAGAAACATATAAAATGAATGTTAATGTAACAAATTGTTCTAACAATTATGGACCATATCAACACAACGAAAAATTAATACCACATATGATAAAATTAGCTCAAAAAAATAAAAAATTACCAGTTTATGGAGAAGGCTTAAATATCAGAGATTGGTTATACGTAGAAGATCATTGCGAAGCAATTGATTTAGTTTTTCATAAAGGAGTTGCGGGAGAAAGATATAACATTGGTGGACACAATGAAAAAAGAAATATTGAAATTGTAAAATTGATTTTAAAAAGATTAGGAAAATCAGAAGATTTAATTGAACATGTAACTGACAGAAAAGGTCATGATTATCGCTATGCTATCGACCCTACAAAAATTAGTACAGAACTTCGGTTGGTTACCAAAAACAAAATTTGAAGATGGCATTGTAAAAACCATTGATTGGTATTTAGAAAATCCCGAATGGCTGAAATGAAATTGTAATATAAAAGTTACAAAAAAGACATATTTAAATCCCTTAAAAATATTCCATTTTTCAACATAATGTGATAAAATATGAATATGGGTAATTAAGGGAGGCGGAAGATAAATGAAAAATAATAAAAAATATAGATTAATAATAGTATTAATTTTGCTTACTTTATTACAAGTATGCTTATTTAATACTATTATTTCATTGGCGCAAGAAACTTCTACATCTCAAGTTATTGAAGATGGTACATATTTTATAAAATCAATTATTGATGAAAATTATGTTTTAGATATAGAAGGAGCATCAAGTTCTAATCTAGCAAATGTGGAATTGTTTGAATATAATGGACAAGAAAACCAACAATTTAAAATTAAACATGTAGGAAATGGATATTACCAAATAATTGCTGTACATTCAAACAAAGTACTAGACGTAGAGGCATGTAAAAAAGAAAACGAAACAAATGTTGAACAATTTAGTGAAAACATTCCATTAACATCAAACCAAAAATGGAAAATTCAGAAAAATACAGATGGAACATATTCATTTATTTCAGAATGTAATGGATTATATTTAGATATATATCAAGCAAAAGCACAAAACAAGGTAAATATTCAAGTATATGAGGGACATAATGGAATAGGACAAAAATTTAAATTTGAAAAAGTTAATAATACAACAATTCCTGAAACTAATACAGGTACAGGACAAGATATTGATCAAGGTACAAGTCAAGGAGGTTCAGAAGGGCAAGAAAACCAAATAGTAGAAAATGGTGTTTATTCTATTGTAAGTGCTATTTCAGATAATTTTGTGCTTGATGTAAAAGGCGGTTCAAAAGCAGATTGTGCTAATATCCAAATATATGAAAAACAAGCTGTAAATAGAGAAAAATTTAAATTAGAATATTTAAAAGATGGTACATATAAGATAACATCTGTAAATTCAAATAAAGTTTTAGATGTACAAAATGATGGAAGAGTAAATGAAACTAATGTATGCCAATTTACACCTCGTAATCCTATTTCTGATAATGAAAAGTGGATTATCAAAAATGCAGGAGGAGGATATTATTATATAATTTCCAAAGCAAGCGGATTATATTTAGACATATATAATGCAGAAGCAAAAAATGGAGCAAATGTGCAAATATATGAAGGACATGAAGGAATAGGACAAAAATTCAAATTTATCCAACCACTAGATTTATTAGGTTCAATTGATACAAATAAATATCCAGGATACAAAGAAAAAATAAAAGCTTTAATGGATGCTCATCCAGCTTGGAATTTTGAATTATTATACACTGGGCTAAAATTTGATGATGTTATAACAGGAGAAACATCACTACATTCTAGAAATTTAGTACCAAAAAATTATGGTGGAGAGTGGATTTGCCAGGTTTGTGGAACAAAATTATATGATAGTGGCTGGTATTGCGCATCTCGGTAAAGCAGTAGCATATTATATGGATCCAAGAAACTTTTTAACAGATTCAGGAGTATTCCAATTCCAAAATGTCAATGAATATGTAGAAGGGGTATGCTCATTAGAAGGAATTCAATCAAAAGTAAAAGGAACATTTTTACAAGATTATGCTTCTTCAATTGATAATGCTTGTAAAAATCAAGATGTAAATCCTTATTACATAATATCAAGGGTACTTCAAGAACAAGGAGCAAGTGGAACAACAATTGGAAAAGGTATGGATGGTGGAGATGGAAGAACATACTATAATCCATTCAATATTGGAGCATCAGGAAATGGATATTCACAAATTTATGCAAATGCTTTAGCTACAGCTAAATCATATGGATGGGATTCAATGCAAAAAGCATTAGAAGGAGGAATAACCTTCTGTAAGAAAAATTGGTTAGAAAATTACCAAAACACTTTATATCAAAATAAATTTGATATTGATACAAGAAGTGGAGGAGGATTATATACTCACCAATATATGCAAAATTTAATGGCAGCATATAGTGAAGCATCAACATTAAGAAGTATGTATGCAAATACTGGAAAAATAGAGTCTAACTTTACTTTTATAATACCAATGTATGAAAACATTAATGCAACAATATCACAAATACCAGTTAATAACCAAGAAACATCACCAATAGATGTTCAAGTAACAGCACCAAGTGGTTTGTGGCTAAGAGAAGGAGCAAGTACAGACTCTAATAAAATAAGATTACTTTCATGTGGAGAAACAATTCTTTCTGTACAAAGAGGAATTAATAGTAATTGGCATAAGGTAATTGCAAAAGACGGACAAATTGGATATATGTCAGGAGATTATTTGCAACAAATTAATGATCAAACAAATTGTACTTACACAGCAAGAGTAAAAACAAATGATGGAGATGGATGTAAAGTAAGAGTTGGACCAAGTACATCATTAGATATGATAACAGCAATAGCAGATGGAGTTGAGGTAACTGTTATAAATGAAGGAACTTACAACAATATAAACGGATACGATTGGAGTAGAATTAGATTATCTACAGGGCAACAAGGATTTATGCCAGCTAGATTTCTAGCAAGATAAAATAAAAAGGAAAAAATAAATATGAGAAAACAAAACAAGATTATAATTTTATTTGTTATTACATTAATTGTATTAAATATTATATGTATTGGAAAAGCATATGCAGACCATAATAGTAGTAAGGGATTTGCAGAATATGACGATGCAAAAGCAGAAGAAGAAAATCGAACAATGTTAGAAGAACAACAAAAAGAAATTAAAGAATCTGAAGGTAAATCTTCTAATAATTATTTAGATAAACTAGAAGTAGAAGGATATGAATTAACACCTAAATTTGATAAACAGACAGTAGAATATACATTAAATGGAGTTACAGTAGGTAGTCAAATAAATATTGTAGCAACTCCAAATGATGCGAAAGCAACAGTACAAGGTGCAGGAAAAGTTAAGATAGAAGAAAACCAAGAACAAATTAGAATTGATGTAATAGCACAAACAGGTACAGTAAGGACTTATATAATACATTTGAATGTACAGGAAAAACAAGAGCAACAAAATATAGCTCAAGAACCAATGGAATTAGAAAGTATAGAAACTAATAGTAGTGATATAGATAATACTAATAGTAGTAATAGTAACAATAGTCAAAACTCATCAATAATTATGTATATAGTAATTGCTATAATAGTTATCATGGCTGTTCTAGGTATCATAACATTAATTATAAAAAACAAAAAAAATAATGGAAAACATTATTAAAAATATTAGGGATGTTCGTAAAAAATTTTGAGAACATCTCTTTTTTATTGTTACAGTTCAGACATTAATTTACAAATATTTCATAAAAAACAGAAAAAATGTGTACATTTTATTTATTTTATGATATGATGAGCAAGAAATAAAGTAAAGGTGGTGTTATTAAATACAATGAATAATATAAAAATATTTGCATGTCCAACAGCAGAAAAATTTACACAAGAAATATGTGATAATTTAGGTATAGAAATGGGAAAAATTTATCACCAAAAATTTAAAAATGATAATAACTTTGTACAAATATTAGAAACAGTAAGGCAAAAAGATGTATATATTGTGCAAACTACACAGCCACCAGTAAATGAAAGAATTATGGAATTATTAATAACAATTGATGCTATAAAAAGAGCATCTGCTAAAAACATTAATATTGTTTTACCTTATTTTCCATATTCAAGATCAGATAAAAAAGACCAACCACGTGTGCCAATAACTGCAAAATTAATGGCACAACTTTTAGAAGCAGCGCGGTGCAACAAGAGTAATTACATGCGATTTACACAATCCAGCTATACAAGCATATTTTAATGTTAATTGCGATAGATTAACAGCAGAATACTTATTAGAAGAATATTTTAAAGAAAAAAATTTAGATGATATGGTAATAGTAGCAACAGATGCAGGAAGTTCTAAAAAAGCTTATAAATATTCAGAATTTTTTAAATGTCCAATTGCATTAGTTGATAAAAGAAGAGAAGGAAATGATGATAGAGCAATTGCAAGCACAATAATACGGTGACGTAAAAGATAAAAATGCAATTATTTTTGATGATGAAATTGATACAGCGGGTTCTATAATCGAAACAGTAAAAGTATTAGAAAAATTTGGTGCAAAAAATATTTATGCTGGATGCACGCATGGAGTTTTATCAGGTCCAGCAATTGAAAGAATAAAAAATTCAGCAATTAAAGAATTAGTTGTAACAAATACTGTTCCAATTACACCAGAAAAACAAATTAACCAAATAACAGTATTATCAATAGCACCATTATTTGCAGCAACGATAAAAAGAATTAATGAAGAAAGACCTTTAGGAGAAGTATATAATGATATGTAAGGAAGTAAAAAATGAAAAAGCAGAAAATAGAAAAAGTTAAATTAAATGAAGTAAACTTAAAAAATTTAAATTTTAAAATGCTAATTGGATTATATTTGCAATATAAAGAAGTATTAAATTACCTGATTTTTGGAGTATTAACTACAGTTGTAAATTTTGTATCTTATTTTTTATTTGCAAGACTAATAAGAATAGACGAAGTAATTAGCAGTGGCCTATCATGGTTTTGTTCTGTACTATTTGCATATGTTACAAACAAATTATTTGTTTTTGAAAGTGATACTAAAACTATAAAGGCATTTTTATTAGAAATGGGTTCATTTTTTCTAGCAAGAGTAGTTTCAGGAATTTTATGTGATGTAGGAACCTTTGCATTAATGGTAAAAGTATTCAATATAAATGACATTGTGGCAAAAATTGTAACACAAATAATGGTAGTAATATTAAATTATATACTTAGTAAATTTTTTATTTTTAAAAAAAACAATAATTGTAAAAAGGAAGTGTAATTTTTATGAAAAAAATATCAGTAGTTATACCAATGTATTATGAAGAAGAAGTAGCACAACAATGCTATGATAGAGTAGTAGAAACTTTAAAGAAAATAGAAAATTATGAATATGAAATTATATTTGTAAATGATGGAAGTAAAGATAAAACTTTAGAAATATTAGAAGAAATTGCTCAAAATGATAAGAATGTAAAAGTAATATCTTTTTCTAGAAATTTTGGACATCAAGCTGCTGTAACTTGTCGGAATTAAATATGTAACAGGAGATGCAGTTGTAATTATCGATGCAGATCTTCAAGATCCACCAGAATTAATCCCAGAAATGTTAAAATACTGGGAAGAAGGCAACGAAGTAATCTATGGAAAAAGAAAAACCAGAAAAGGTGAATCTGTTTTTAAATTATTAACTGCAAAAATGTTTTATAAAACATTGAATATGTTATCAGACGTTGAAATTCCAAAAGACACAGGAGATTTTAGATTAGTTGATAGAAAAGTAATAGATGTTGTAAATTCAATGCCAGAGCATAATAAATTTTTAAGAGGACTATTTAGTTGGGTTGGATTTAAGCAAATGCCATATGAATATGAAAGGCAAGAAAGATATGCAGGGAAAACCAAATATCCTTTAAAGAAAATGTTAAAATTAGCATCTGATGGAATAATAAGTTTTTCAACAAAACCATTAAAGATTGTTGGCGGACTTGGAATTTTAACAATAATATTATCAATAGGAATTTTAATTTATTCTTTAATTTCTTATATATTTAAATTGAATAATCTAACAGCAGGTTGGACATCAATAATGGTAGCTATTACTTTATTTAGTGGGGTACAATTAATATCTATATGGATTATTGCTGAATATATTGGTAGAATTTTTGATGATACTCAAAAAAGACCAGAATATATTATAAACAAAAAAATAAATATTAATGAGGAATGATACAATGAAAAAAATAAAAATTAATATAAATTTAGGAAAATTTATATTAATAGCAATATTAGTAGCGATTTTTATTATAACTGCTCTAATGAGTTTTAAAACTGAACTTATTTCAAATCCAGATGAAAAGGCGCATTATGATGCAGTATCTTATTTTCAAAAACATAATTTACCGCCTAAATTTACATCTGAAGAAATTGAATATTCATTTTCACAATATGGAGAAAGCAGATTAACGGAATTAGATGCATATTATTTTTTAGTAGGAAAATATTCGAGTATAATAAATTTATTTTCAAATAATGAAGTATTTAATGTAAGAAGTTTTAATTTAATTTTATTATTAATTATACTAATTATGTGTTATAAATTATATACAAAAAAAAGTTATCTATTTATGCCATTTTTGTTAACTTCACAATTATGGTATATATTTTCTTATATTAACAATGATGCATGGGCAATTTTTCTGAACTTAATTTTTGTATATCAATTATTTTTCAAGGAAAGTATGTTTAATAAATTAATAGATACAACAAAAGAAAATCCGAAAAGTGATAAAAAAGCTATAGTAATAGGATTTATCTTATTGGGATTGTTATTTTACCTTCTTTTAATAATAAAAATAAATTATATATTAGCCACAGGTATATGTGCT
>CANRFX010000009.1 GCA_947629995.1 uncultured Clostridia bacterium
TGTTCAACTAATCTTTTTGCTTCTTTTTCTGCTCCTTGAATTTTAGATTCTGCAACTTTTTTACGATATACCATTCCAATTGGCACACCTATTGCTAGCGAGATTAAGACAGCGGCGATAATGATTACTATATTCATAATCATACACCTCTTTCTTATTTAATTTTCAATGTTCGAATAAAATATATATTAATTTACATTCATATATTTTTTCCTACTATTATATTTTATCTTGATTATCGTAAACTGTCAAGAGATTTAAGGTGAAATAACAAAAAATTGTAAAAAGAGGAGAACTCAATTCTCCTCTTTCTATTGTCTTACAACTTCTACATCAATTTTTAACATTTCTCCATTAATGTTTGTATCTGTGTAAGTACTTCTATTTTGATTATAAATAATATTAATTGTTAGTGTGTCATGTTTGATTAATTTTTCATTTTTCTTTATTATTTCTTCTAATATATTGTTTCCAGATACATATAAATTGATATTGTCTAATACTTCAAATCCATTATCTTTTCTCATGTTTTGAACTTTTGATAAAATTTCTCTTACATATCCTTCTTCTTTTAATTCTGGTGTAATATGAGTATCTAAAACAACACCAATTTCTCCTTCTCCACTAAAACTAAATTCTTCCTTTCCTTGCATCATGACTAGTAAATTATCTGAATTTAGTCCAATTTGCATATCATCTATTTCAATATATTCTGTTCCACCATTTTTTACTTTGTTTGCTAAATCCATTTGATTCATTTTTTCAATTTCTTGTTTTATTTTTGGAATGAATTTTCCATACTCTTTTCCAAGTACTGGTAGGTTTGGTTTAATCTCAAAATTAACGTAGTCTGACATTTCAGCACCAAATTCCATTTCTTTGACATTTAATTCCTCTTTTACAATATCAGCATAATATTCTGGTAAAGTATTAATAGAAACTAACATTTTTGAAAGTGGTTGCCTATTTTTAATATTACTCAAATTTCTTGCACTTCTACCAAGTTTTACAATTTTATATGCTAAATCCATCTCTGATTCTAAATTTTTATCAATTGCTTCTTCATCTACTTCTGGCCATAAGCATAAATGCACACTTTCTGGTGCTTGACTGTCTAATCCTACTACTAAATTTTGATAAATTTCCTCTACCATGAATGGTACAAATGGTGCTGACACTTTAATTAATGTCGTTAATACTTTATATAATGTACAATAAGCTCCAATCTTTTCATCATTTAATTCTTGTGACCAGAATCTTTCTCTGTTTCTACGAACATACCAATTTGATAATTCATCTGTAAAATCTTCTATTTTTTTTGCAGCAAATGTAATATCATAGTTTTCTAATTTTTCATCTACTTCTTTTACTAAAGTATTTAATTTAGAGATTATCCATTTATCCATTACATTAGTTGGTTTAAAATCTTTGTATTTCAGTGGATTAAATTGATCTATTTCTGCATATAAAACATAGAATGAATAAACATTCCATAATGTGCTTAAAAAACCTCTTCCGAGTTTCTTGTACACTTTTTAATCCTAGTCTTGTTGGAAGCCATGGAGCACCACATGTGTAAAAATGCCATCTTGTAGCGTCTGCTCCTACTGTTTCTAAAAGAGTCATAGGGTCTACACCATTTCCTTTTGATTTAGACATTTTTTGACCTTTTTCATCTAAAACATGACCTAGTACAATACAGTTTTCAAATGGACTTCTTCCAAATAATGCTGTTCCAATTGCTGTTAATGTATAGAACCATCCTCTTGTTTGATCTACTGCTTCTGAAATAAATCCTGCTGGGAAGTTGTTATCAAACATTTCTTTATTTTCAAATGGATAATGCCATTGTGCAAAAGGCATAGAACCAGAATCAAACCAACAGTCAATTACTTCTCTTGCTCTTTTCATTTTTTTACCACATTTTGGACATTTTAGATATACATTGTCAATGTAAGGTTTATGAAGTTCTATATCTTCTGGTACATCAATTCCTTTCTCTTTTAATTCTTCAATTGAACCAATACATTCTTGGTGGTTACAATTTTCATCTTCACAGGTCCATATTGGAAGCGGAGTTCCCCAATAACGGTCTCTTGAGATTCCCCAATCGATTACATTCTCTAAGAATTTTCCAAATCTTCCTGTACGAATTGTGTCTGGATACCAATTTACTTTATTGTTGTTTGCTACTAATTCGTTTCTTAATTTACTCATAGCAACAAACCAACTTTCTTTTGGATAATATAAAAGTGGTGTATCACATCTCCAACAATGTGGATAAGAGTGTATGTGTTTTTCTTTGCTAAATAATTTATTTTCATTTTCTAACCATTTGCAAATATCTTCACTACAATCTCTAACAAATTTTCCTGCCCATGGCTCTACTTCTTTTACAAATTTTCCTGATTTATCTACTAGGTTAATAAAAGTAATTCCATTTTGTTTTGATACTAAACTGTCATCTTCACCATATGCTGGTGCAATATGCACAATTCCAGTACCATCTTCTAAATTTACAAAGTCTCCATGAATAACTTCAAATGCTTTTCCAGTTACTTTAGCAAATGGCATTAGTTGTTCATATTTTGTACCTAATAGTTCTTCTCCTTTATATGTTTTTAAAAGCTCATATGGAGTTTCTTTTAATACAGTTTCTAGTAAATCTTTTGCTAAAATGTATGTTTCATAAATTGGCTCATCATCTGTTCCAATATTTGCTTTTACTTCAGCATATTCGTAAGATTTATTTAGACATAATGCTAGGTTAGATGGCAATGTCCATGGTGTTGTTGTCCAAGCTAAAATGTATTTATCCTCTCCAACAATTTTAAATTTGGCAATACAAGTTAAATCTTTTACATCTTTATATCCTTGTGCAACTTCATGAGATGAAAGTGCAGTTCCACATCTTGGACAGTATGGCATAACTTTATGTCCTTCATATAAAAGACCTTTTTCCCACATTTGTTTTAAAGCCCACCATACAGATTCAATATAATCATTGTGATAAGTAACATATGGATTTTCCATATCAACCCAAAATCCTACTTTATTGGTCATATCTTCCCACATAGAAACATAAGTAAATACACTATTCTTACATTCTTTTACAAATTTTTCTACACCATATTCTTCAATTTGTTCTTTTCCTGAAATTCCTAATTTTTTTTCAATTTCTAGCTCTACAGGAAGTCCATGTGTGTCCCATCCTGCTTTACGAATTACTTGATATCCTTTCATTACTTTGTATCTTGGAATAATATCTTTCATAACTCTTGTTTCAATATGCCCAACATGCGGCTTTCCGTTTGCTGTTGGTGGACCATCATAAAAAGTAAAATATCTTTTTCCTTTGTTCATATTGAAGTTTTTCTTTATGACGTCTTTTTCCTTCCAAATTTTTGCAACTTCTTTTTCCATTCCTACAAAACCGTCTTTTAATTCAACTTTTTTGTACATTGTACATTCCCCCTTGTATCAATCTAAAAAGCTATTTCCCCCTATAAATTTTTAGGACGAAATAGCTTTATTTTCCGCGGTACCACCTATTTTAGTAAATTATATTTTTATACAATCCACTCTCTCATTCTTCCTTTAACGCAGGATTACGATTAAACTTATTTTTATTATAATTTCAGTTTAACAACAAACTAAGGTGATAATAAATAATTTTTACTTACCAAATTTGCACCTACCTTTGGCTCTCTAAAAGATATTTTATTATTTATCTTGTCCTTGCTATGGTTTTTTATTTATATATTCCTTATTATATCATGTTTATTATTTTTTTCAATACTTTTATTGTTTTTTTATTTAATATTTTATTTATTTCTATTTTTTATTGTTATGCATGTACAAATCCACCTACATCTAATTCATCTTTCCAATCTTCTAATTTTTCAATTCTAATATCGTGTAAGTTGATTTTGTTTCCGTATCTTCTTGCTGTATGTTGTAATTCTTTAACATCTAATCCAAGGTCTGCAAATATTGCATCTGCTTTGCTAAATTTTATATCTATTTTTTCATTTAATTTATCGAACTGTCCTGTAATTGCTTCTTCCATTGCTTCAAAAACTCTAGCAAATTCTTTTTTATCTGATTCTCTTGTATTTTCGATTTTAGTAACTCTTTCATTGATTGTTTCTAACTTTTTGTCATTTTCTTCCCAACGTTTTTCATTTTGCTCCCATCTTTTGTTGTTTTCTTCCCAACGTTTTTCGTTTTGCTCCCATCTTTTGTTGTTTTCTGTTCTGAATTCTCTTAACTCTTGTAATACAGTATTAATAGTTGCAGTTTTTTCGACCATTTTTTCTCACCTCCTTCTATTTTATTAAACAATTTTTGTAAGACCAATATATAAAAATTAACCTTACAATTATTGTTAGTCAATATTTAATCATAAGTTCTATAAAATGTCAATAAAAAATAGAAAAATTTTTAAAAAACTTTTCTATTTTATAAATATTTAATATTTAAGCCTTACACTATTAAAATTATTTTGTTAATCGCTCCGTTTCCTTTGCAATCATTAACTCTTCATTTGTTGGAATAACATAAACTTTTACTTTAGAATCTGGTTTAGAAATTAATTTTTCTTCACTTCTTATCTGGTTTATATCTGCATCAATTTTAACACCCATAAATTCTAATTTGTCACAAATTTCTTTTCTAATATTAATTTGATTTTCTCCTACTCCACCAGTAAATACAATATAGTCAACACCATTCATTGCTACTGCATATTTTGCAATATAGCTTGCTACTGCATATTCAAAATTATCAATTGCAAGTTTTGCTCTTTCTTCTCCTTGTTTTGATGCTGTTTCAATTTCTCTAAAATCAGGGGCTAACCCAGAAATTGCTTGTATTCCTGATCGCTTATTCAAAATATTTTCCATTTCTTCTACTGATAATTTTTCTTTTTTCATTAAATATAATATTATAGATGGGTCTAAATCTCCACTTCTAGTTACCATAGGAATTCCACCAAGAGGTGTTAATCCCATACTAGTATCAACTGATTTTCCTTCTTTGATTGCACATATACTAGATCCTTGACCTAAATGACAAGTTACAATTTTCATTTCTTCAATTGGTTTATTTTCAATTTCTGCCAATCTTTTTGATACAAACATATGAGAAGTACCATGAAATCCATATTTCCTTACACTATATTTTTTATAATATTCGTATGGAATTGGGTAAATATATTTTTCTTTTGAAATTGTTTGATGAAATGCTGTATCAAATACTCCTACCATTGGTTTATTTGGCATAACATTTTTGCATGCTTCAATTCCCAATATACATGCTGGATTATGTAATGGTGCTAAATCAGAATATTCTTTTAATACATCTATTACATTATCATCTATTACAACAGATTCTGCTATTTTTTCTCCCCCATGAACTAGACGATGTCCGAATAGCATTAATTTCATCTAAGCTGTCAATTACTTTATATTCTGGATTAGTTAATTGTTTTAAAGCAAATTCAATTGCTTCTGTATGATTATAAGCCGGATTATCTATTTTAATCTTTTGTCCGTTTACTTTATGTGTAATAAATGCTTCTTTTTCTCCTATTCTTTCATATTTACCTGATGCTAAAACATCTTCTGTTTCCATATTGATTAATTGGTATTTCAAAGATGAACTACCACAATTTAATACTAAAATTTTCATTTTCTTTTTCCTCTCTTTTAAATTTAAGCTAAATTTCTATCAATTCAAATTTTGCAATGCAAAATTGTCAAAATGCTCCGTCCCTGATGACAATTCAAATTTCACAATGCAAAATTGTCAAAATGCTCCGTCCCCAACGACAATTATTGTCAATTTGCTCCGTCCCCATTGACAATTTTTAGAGTTTCTCTTGCTATCATTAGTTCTTCATTTGTTGGTACAACATAGACTTTTACTTTTGAGTCTGGACTTGATATTTCTGCTTCTACTGCAAATGCTTCTTGGTTTGCTTTTTCGTCTAGTTTTACACCCATGAATTCTAAATGCTTGCAGATAGCTTCTCTTGAGCTTCTGCCTCTTTCTCCAACTCCTGCTGTGAATGTTATTACGTCTACACCATTCATTGCTACTGCACACCTTGCAACATAGCTTGCAATTAAATAGTGGTAATTGTCAAATGCAAGTTTTGCTCTTTCGTTTCCATTTGCTAATTCGTTTTCTAAATCTCTATTGTCTGCAGATATTCCAGATATTCCTAAAAGTCCTGATTTTTTGTTTAACATAGTGTCTGCTTGGTCTGGTGTCATATTTTCTTTTTTCATTATAAATGTTACAACAGATGGGTCTAAATCTCCTGACCTTGAACCCATTGGAATTCCTGCAACAGGTGTTAATCCCATACTTGTTTCTACTGATTTTCCATTTTGTATTGCACAAATACTTGCTCCTTGTCCAATGTGACAGTTGATTATTTTTAAATCTTCTATCGGTTTTCCTAAAATTTCTGCAATTCTTTTAGAAACAAACATATGTGATGTTCCATGAAATCCATATTTTCTTACTCCATATTTTTCATAATATTCATATGGTACTGCATAAATGTATTTTTCTTTTGAAATAGTTTGATGAAATGCTGTATCAAATACTGCTACATTTGGTTTTCCTGGCATTTCTTTTTGACATGCTTTTACTCCTAATATTCCTGCTGGATTATGAAGTGGCGCTAAGTCAACACATTCTTCTATAGCATTTAAAACTTCGTCATCTATTAATACTGACTGATTAAATTTTTCTCCACCATGTACTATTCTATGTCCTATGCTATCAATTTCGTCTAAGCTTTTTATTACTCCATATTCACTACTTAATAATTGATCCATTACAAATTTTAATGCTTCTGAATGGTCTTTTACTGGATTTTCTAATTTTATTTTTTGTCCATTTACCTTATGTGTTAAAAAAGCTTTTTCACTTCCTATTCTTTCGTAATATCCTGATGCTAGTGTTTCTTCTGTTTCCATATCAATTACTTGATATTTTAATGATGAACTTCCTGAGTTAAGAACTAAAATTTTCATAACAATTTCCTCCTAAATCTAATTTATTTTCTATTTATTTTTTTGCTGTGCTTGAACAGCAGTAATAGCAATAACACCTTCTATATCTTCGTGACTGCATCCTCTTGATAAATCATTTACTGGCTTACTAATCCCTTGACAAAGTGGGCCATATGCCTCTGCTTTTGCTAATCTTTGAACTAACTTATATCCAATGTTTCCTGCATTTAAATCAGGAAATACTAATACATTTGCTTCTCCTTTTAAAGGACTTTCTGGTGCCTTCATTTTTGCTACTTCTGGAATAATAGCTGCATCTAACTGCAACTCTCCATCTACTGTAATTGTTTGATCTTTTTGTTTAACTAATTTAGTTGCATCAATTACTTTTTGTGTTAATTCTGATTTTGCACTTCCATAAGTAGAATAAGAAAGCATAGCTACTTTTGGCTCTTTTCCTACTAATTGTTTAAAACTTTTACTAGAAGAAATAGCAATTTCTGATAATTTATCACTATCTGGATTTTCATTTAATCCGCTATCAGCAAATAAAAATGTACCTTTTTCTCCTAATTGGCAATCTGGAACAACCATGATAAAAAAAGCAGAAACTAATTTTGTGCCAGGTGCTGTTTTTAAAATCTGCAATGCTGGTCTTAATGTATCAGATGTAGAATGTACTGCACCAGAAACAAGTCCATCTGCTACTTCTGTTTCATCTTTTACCATAAGCATACCATAATATACAGGGTCTGCTACTAATTCTTTTGCTTTTTCTATTGTCATTCCTTTTTCTTTCCTCAATTCATATAATGTATTTACATATTCATCATACTTTTCTGAGTTAGATGGATCAATAATTTTAGCATTACTAATATCTATATTATTTTCTTTAGCCTTTTTTTCTACATTTTCCTTTTTTCCAACTAATATAATATTAGCATATTGTTCTTTTAATACTTGCTCCGTTGCTTTTAAAGTTCTTATATCTTCTGCTTCTGGAAGCACAATTGTTTTAATTTCTTCTTTTGCTCTTTGTTTTATTTCATTAATAAAAGACATATTTTCTCTCCTTTTTTAATATTTACCTACATTATATAGTTTAAAACTAAAAAGTACAAGAGTTTTTTAAATTAATTTTGCAATCAAAGCTTTTATTTTAATTCCTTGTTCTGAAAACATCTTCTCATGCTCTGTTTCAATATTTTTTTCAAAAATTGGTTCTTCATGTAAATTGTAAGTTTTTCTAACTATTTCAAATCCTGAATCTCTTAAATACACAATACTTGCTTCAAATAAATCATCATCATCTGTCTTAAAATAAATTTCTCCATTTTTTGCTAAAAATTGTTTATATTTTTCTAATTGAATTGAATGAGTTAATCTCTTTTTTCTATGTTTGCCCCTTGGCCATGGATTGCAAAAATTAATATAGATTCTTTCTACTTTATCCTTTTTATCTAAAATTAGCAAGATTCTTTCAATATCAAATCTAGTTATTAATATATTATTTGGTTCTATATTGTTATCATTGTATGCCTGTTCAATATTTCTTTTAGCTAACCCAAGCATTGCATCTACTAAATCAATTGCTAAGTAATTTATATTTAAATTTTCACTTGCAAGTTTTGCCATAAATTGACCTTTACCACATCCTAGTTCTAAATAAAATGGAAGATTGGGATTTTGAAATTTTTCTTTCCATTTTCCTTTTAATCCTTCTGGATTATTTATATAAAACTTACATGCTTCTAATTCTGGCCTTGCCCATTTTTTATATCTTATTCTCATTTATATACAACACATACTCCTTTCTGCATTTTGTTTTAATATTAATATTTTAAAATATACTTCAGATTATATACTATTTACAAATTTAGTGCAACTTCTAGTAATTAGAGTCAATCTATGATAAAATAACAAAAGCAAAATAATAAATGGAGTATAAATTTATATGGAACTAAAATATAATATTCAAAAAAATGATATAAACGAAACAATAAACAGTATTTTGACTAGTAAACTAAAAATATCAACAAGGCTTTTAAATAAACTAATTAGACAAAAAAATATCTATTTAAATGGAAAGCTTTGTGACACAAGAAATAAAGCTTTAGAAAATGATATTATAACTGTAAACTTGGATTATGAAGAAAACAACTCTAATATTGTGCCAACAAAAATGGATTTAAAAATAATATATGAAGATGAATGGATGCTAGTAGTAGATAAACCTGCAAAAATTCCAATTCATCCATCTAGAATGCATTTTACTGATTCTTTATCAAATAGAATTAAATTTTATTTTGATTCAATTGGTTTGGCTAAAAAAATAAGGCCAGTAAATAGACTTGACATAGATACTTCTGGCATAGTTATTTTTGCTAAATGTGAATATATACAAGAATGTTTAATTAAACAAATGATTTCAAAAACTCTTAAAAAGGAATACCTTTGTTTAGTAACTGGCATTTTAGAAAACAAAAAAGGAACAATAGCATTTCCTATTTGTAGAAAACCTGGAAGTATAATCGAAAGATGTGTTGATATAAAAAATCTAAATAGCAAACCTTGTATTACAAACTATGAAGTAATTTCTGAATTTAAAAATTATAGTTTAGTAAAATGTTATCTACAAACTGGAAGAACTCATCAAATTCGAGTACATATGCGAGAAATTTTTCATCCGTTATTAGGAGATACTCTATATGGTACAAAATCAAATTTAATAGATAGACAAGCTCTGCACAGTTATAAAATTGAATGTGTTCACCCTATTAACAATAAACCTTTAATTTTAGAAAGTAGTTTACCAAGTGATATGGAATGCCTAATAAAATGAAATAAAAGCACTTTTTATAGTGCTTCTATTATTTCATTTTTATCTGTTACGCCAATAAAAGTTTTTTCAACTTCTCCATTATTCATAATTATAATAGTTGGTATTGACATTACATCATATTCCATTGCCAAGTCTTGATTTTCATCTACATTAACTTTTCCTACTTTAATTTCTTCTCCTTTTTCATCTGCAATTTCATCAATTACTGGTGACATCATTTTACATGGTCCACACCAATCTGCATAAAAATCAATTAAAACTTTTTTGTCTGATTTTAATACCTCTTCCTCAAAATTTTCTGTTGTTATTTTTAAAACACTCATTATTTTTTCCTCCTTTATTTTTATATATTAAATTTTAAATTAATTTACTCTTTTTTTCTTAGGTCTTTTCCGACTTGTAGTCCTGCTGTTGCTCCATCGTAAACTGCTTTTGAAATTTGAAGCAATCCTCCTGTACAATCTCCGGCAAGCATAAATTCCTTTTATGTTTGTTTGCATATTTTCATTTACTACTATTTCGTCATTTTTTAATAAAATTCCTAGTTTTTTTGCAAAGTCTGTACTTCCTGCTACTCCTTGTGCAACAAAGATTCCATCAAATTTTTGGCTTGTCCCGTCTTGGAATTTGATACTTTCTACTTTTTGGTCTCCCTCTATTTCTTCTATTTTTTTTGTTTCTATTTTTACATTATCTACTCTCCAATTAGGTTTTTCTTCGCCATTTGTTAATACTGTTATATCTTGTACTAAATTTAGTAACTCATTTACTTCTGAAAGTGCATATCTTCCATTTCCAATTAAAGCAACTTTTTTATTTTTATAAAAGAAACCATCACATACTGCACAATAGCTAACGCCTTTACCTTCAAATTCTTGGATTCTTTTTATATTTGGCCTTCTTTTTTTATTTCCTGTAGCTAGTATTATTGCTTTAGCTATATAAGTTTTTCCTTGTGCTGTTACAACTTCAAATTCTTTTTCTTTTGGAATTATATTTATTACTTCATTTTCTTCTAATTCTACTCCTAAATTTCTAGCCTGTTTTATTCCATTTTCATATAATTTTTTTCCATCAATTCCGTTTTCAAACCCATAATAATTTTCTATTTTTTCGGTTTTAATTAAATTTGATATATCTTGATAAAGAATTAAGGTTTTTAAGTTTGCACGTACTGTGTATAGACTCGCAGATATCCCTGCTGGTCCACCACCTATAATAATTACATCATACATTTTCCTTCTCCAATTCTAATAAAAATTTTTTCATTTTTAATCCTAAAGCATATCCTATCATCTTTCCATTTGTTCCTATTACTCTATGACATGGAATTAAAATGGGAATTGGATTATTATGATTTGCCATACCAACTGCTCTAAATGCTTTTGGATTTTCTATTTGTTCTGCTATCTGTTTATATGTTTTTACTTGTCCATATGGAATAGTAAGTAATGCTTTCCAAACTTTTTTGTTGAAGTCCGTTCCTTGTGGGTTTAACGGAATATCAAATTTTTTTCTTTTTCCACTTAAATATTCTTCTAATTGTTTTGCTGTTTTATTTAATATCTCCGTATTTTTTATTACAATGTCATTTTTATTTTCATCATTTATTTGAATTTCGATAATTTCATTTTTTTCTTCTACTATTAATATTTTTCCGAGTTTTGTGTTTATTATTTTTCCATATTTCATTTTGGTACTCCTTAAATATTGTTTCCATTTTACTACAAATTTATAAAAAAATAAAGTATTTAATATAAAAAAGAAAGACTTCCTAAAAAAGTAAGAGCCTTTCTTAAATTTTTTAGTAACCTCTATACATTCCTGTTGTTGAAATGGTTACAAATTTTATCGAATAAATATCACAATAGACTAAACTATCATTTTCAAGAGATCGAAGCAAAATATAACTTGCACCTACATCTGCCAAAATTCCTATTCTATCTACTAAGTTATTTGTGCCAATTAGAAATTCTACTCTCATTAATCTACCAATATATTCTCGTAAAAAAGCTGGTGTATAGATAGAATTGGTTAAAATTTCAGGCGAATCTTGATTGATATTTACTTGTCTTGTTTCTCTTTTGTTTTGTGGTTCTTCAAAACTAGGCATTTTTTCTCCTCCTTCTATAATATATTTACGTTTGTGAATATTTAGAAGTTGGACGATAAAAGCAATGTTTTCCAAGTCTTGTATGAAATGTACCGAGAACCATTACTTGGAAATGTAGTGCTACAATTTGGCCTAAACGGATTTAAGTACCACAAACATTCCCCAATTTCATTTAATTTATTTCCAGATAAAGCCCAATCTGCAATATAGTAATGAATTTCAGTTGGATTCATGTTATAGATATTTTGTGGATTATACTGGTTTCTTAATGTATCTGTTGCTACTGCCTTCATGCCGATTATCTCCTTCTCCGTCCTGCTTCACATTGTATTATTCTTGCTAATAATTCCCTATCTGAATAAGCCATAAAATCACTTCCAATAATAAAATTATATTAATCTTATATATAATTTGTTCCGTTTTTTTATTACCTATGTTATAATTTAATTGGTAATTGACTTTGAATATATTTTTTCTTGTGATATAATAAAACACATAAAAGAACAAAAGGAGAAAAATCTTATGAAAAACTTTTTTATTATTCTTATTATAAAAATATCACATTTTGTATTAAAAATTATGAAAAAAAATGGCGGAAATATATTAGGCAAAATGGCATATAAACTTAACCCTAATATGTTAAAAGATTTAAAAATAAGCTGTCCTATTATTGCTGTTACAGCAACAAATGGAAAAACTATGACAAATAATGCAATTGGGCATGTTTTTAAAACTGCTGGCAAAAAAGTAATTAGCAATACCGAAGGAAATAATATGGAAACTGGAATTTTATCAACACTTCTAAAATATTGCAATCTAACAGGGAAAATAAACGCAGATTATTTAATTTTTGAAGTTGACGAAGGTTATGTTCCAATTATATTTAAAAAATTAAAGTTAGATACTCTAGTTGTATTAGATTTCTTCCGCGATCAATTAGATAGAAATGGTGAGGTTGAATCTCTTATCTTAAAAATTAATGAATTTTTAAAAACATATACAGGAAATTTAATTTTAAATAATGATGATCCAAATGTAGCAAGACTTCGGACAAGCTAATCCAGAAAATGATAATGTATATTATTTTAGTGCTGAAAAATATGATTTTGCAACAACAAATATGAAAGAGGCTGGAGAAGGAAAATTTTGTCCATTTTGCAATAGTCGTATTGAATATGAATATTATCAATATTCTCACATTGGTAAATTCAAATGTCCAAATTGTAATTATGGTGATAATGAGATTTATAAACTAGCAACTAACATTGACTTAAAAAACAGAAAATTTGATGTAGATGGAATTACTTATCAAATAAAATTTAATAGTATTTATAATATTTATAATTTTTTAGCTGTAATTACGTGCTGCAATCTTTATTCAATAGATACAGAAATTATAAAAAAATCTTTATCTACTTTCGTATTAAATAATGGTAGACTTGAAGAAATAACTATTCAAAATATTCCTACTGTAATTAATTTAGCTAAAAATCCAACAGGTTCTAATGTTAGTTTAAGAATTTTAAATGAAGATGATGATGAAAAAGAATTGTTATTTGTATTAAATGACAATGTCGCAGATGGGCATGATGTATCTTGGATTTGGGACATTAATTTTGACTCTTTAAATAATGTTAGCAGAATTGTAACTTCTCGGCACTCGTGCTTATGATATTGCAATTAGAATTAAAACTTCTGGATTTCCAGAGGATAAAATAGAACCTTATTTAGATTTAAAAGAAGCAGTTAAAAGTTTCTATTCTACCAAAGTTAAAAAATATGTTATTGCAAACTATACTTCTTTACAACCTACTAGGCAAGAAATTTTAAAACTAAAATAAACTAAATAAAATTATAAAGGAGTTTAAAATTTAATGAAAGAATTAAAAATACTATATCTTTATCCTGATATCTTAGAATTATATGGTGATTATGGAAATATTCAAGTCTTACGATATCGTTTAGAAAAACGTGGTTTTAAAGCAATAATTGATACCTATTCAATTGGAGATATCCCACCTGACTTTAGAACTTACGATTTAGTATTTGCAGGTCGGTCGGTGCTGACCAAGAACAAGGGATTTTATCAAAAGATTTAATAAAATATAAAGACTCTATACAAAAAGCAATTGACGAAGGTGTCTTCTTTTTATTAATTTGTGGTGCTTATCAATTATTTGGTAAATACTACAAAGGTGTTGAAGGTGATATAATCCCTGGTTTAGAAATTTTTAATTATTATACAGAAGCAATTAATGATAGACGTAAAAGATGTATTGGAAATATAGTAATTGAAACAGAATTAAATGGCAAAAAAGCAAAAATCATAGGCTTTGAAAATCATGGTGGTCAAACCTTTAATATTGATACACCTTTTGGAGACGTATTATTTGGAAACGGCAACAAATTTGGAGACACAAAAGAAGGATTTTGCACAAAAAATGTAATTGCAACATATTTACATGGTCCACTACTCTCTAAAAATCCAGAACTTACTGACTACATAATAAAATATTGTTTAGATCGAAAATACAACGAAAACATCTCTTTAGAGCCTTTAAATGATGAATTTGAGAACAAATGCAGAAATCAGCTAATTGGGTGTTTTTTGGGACGGGGTCAAAAAACACCTTTAACTAGGATTGTTGGTTGTCGTTGGGGTTGTCGTTGGGTGTCGTTGGGGACGGAGCTTTTTGACAATTGTCAAAAAGCTCCGTCCCCAACGACAACCCCAACGACAACCAACGACCCAATTTGCATCCAAAAATGACAAAAGGTGTTTTTTGACCCCGTCCCAAAAAACACCCTATAGATGCATTACTCTTTGTTTTATTTCTTTTGTTTTTCCAACGTTCCAGAAATTTTCTCCTAGATATCCACAAGTTCTTCTTACTACAGTTAATTTTGCATGATCTTTATTTCCACAATTTGGGCATTCCCATTCATTATCTTTATTTATAATAATTTCTCCATCAAATCCGCATACATGGCAATAATCTGATTTTGTATTAAATTCTGCATATTGTATGTTGTCATATATGAATTTTACAACAGATTCTAAAGCTTCTAAGTTTTTGTTCATGTTTGGTATTTCTATATAAGAAATAGCCCCTCCTGATGATATTTTTTGGAATTCACTTTCAAATGATAATTTTTCAAAGGCATCTATTTTTTCTCTTACGTCTACATGATAAGAATTAGTATAATATCCTTTATCTGTAACATCTTTAATTATTCCGAATCTTTCTTTATCTATTCTTGCAAATTTATAACACAAACTTTCAGCAGGTGTACCATATAATGCAAAACCGATATTTGTTTCTTTCTTCCAACGATTTACAGTCTCTCTTAAATGTTTCATTACTTTAAGTGCAAATTCATGTCCAGCTTCTGTTGTGTGTGATTCCCCTGTCATTAATTTTGTTAATTCATATAGCCCAATATATCCAAGTGATATTGTTGAATATCCACCAAATAGCAATTTATCAATCTTTTCTCCTTTTTCCAAACGAGCAATTGCTCCATACTGCCAATGAATTGGACTAATATCTGATTTTGTTCCAAGTAATGCATAATGTCTACACATTAATGCTTCTTTGCAAAGTTCTAGTCTTTCATCTAATTCTTTCCAAAATACTTCTTCATTTCCATCTGCTACAATTCCTATTTGTGGTAGATTAATACTTACCACTCCTTGATTAAATCTTCCTTCGAATTTATAATTTCCGTTTTCATCTTTCCAAGGAGATAAAAAGCTCCTACATCCCATTGGACTAAACACATTTCCTTCATAGTTTTCACGCATTTTTTTTGCTGAAATATAGTCTGGATACATTCTTTTAGCAGAACACTTTACAGCAAGTTTAGTTAAATAATCATATTCCCCACCAGATAAATTATTACATTCGTCTAAAACATAAACTAACTTTGGAAATGCAGGTGTAACATATACACCCTTTTCATTTTTAATTCCTTCTTCTCTTTGTCGTAATACTTCTTCGATAATCATTGCATTTTCTTTAATATATGGATCATCTTTTTCCAAATGCAAGAATAATGTCACAAAAGGTGACTGTCCATTTGTTGTCATTAATGTATTTATTTGATATTGAATAGTTTGCACTCCTGATTTTAATTCTGATTTTAATCTATCTTGAACAACACTTTCTATTAATTCATCTGGCATTTTTCCCTTGTACTTTTCTTGCATTTCTTTTTTAAATTTATCATAGCTTTTTCTTAAATATTTTCCTAAGTGAATTAAATCTACAGATTGTCCGCCATATTGATTGCTAGCAACTAGCGCAATAATTTGAGTTACAACTGTACATGCAACTTGAAAACTTTTTGGAGTTTCTATTAATTTTCCATTCATAACTGTTCCATTATCTAACATATCAGCTATATTAATTAAGCAACAATTAAAAATTGGCTGTACAAAATAATCTGCATCATGGAAATGCAAAACTCCATCATTATCTGCTTTTACTATTTTTTCAGGCAAAAGTAACCTTTTTGTTAAATCTCTTGATACTTCTCCTGCTATGTAATCTCTTTGTGTTGATGCAAGTAGAGTATTTTTATTTGAATTTTCTTCTGCTAATTCTTTATTCTCGTTTCTAATTAAGCCTAAAATAGATTCATCTGTTGTGTTCTGTTTTCTAACTAAAGCTCTTGTATAACGATATACGATATATTTTTTAGCAAGTTCATATTTGTTAATTTCCATCAATTTTTCTTCGATAATATCTTGAATGTCTTCTACCAACATTCTTTTCTTTCCAAGTTCTTCTATATATTTAATAATATTTTTTATTTCCTCTTTAGTTGCTCTTTCTTTTTGTCTAACCTCTTTATTAGCTTTTTCAATTGCAATTTCGATTTTTTCTCTGTTGTAATCTACTGCTCTTCCATCTCTTTTAATAATTTTCATTTTTTTCCTCCTGCTTTAATTTTTAATATTTGAAATTATATCCATAATTAATACTTCCATAAGTTATTACGAGAATATTATACATTAAGTTTTTTGTTTTTCTGTTGCAAAAGCAACAATTTATTGTATGCACTTTTTATTTTGGCTAGTGTGTAGTATTTTGTCGATTATTACATTTAAATTACATTAATATTACGTTGTAATTACTATTATTATTAGATATTATGTTTTTTGTTGCATTTGCAACTAATTTATTGTATAATATTTTTATCTATTATGGAAGGTATTGATTTAAAATGAACATTAATTTTGATATCAACGAATTTATAAAAAAATTTGAAAATAGTTGCCATCGAGTTCAAAAAAAGACTTTCTTAAAAAATGAAGTCATTACTAGTTATATTAATAAAAGAAACCAATTTTGTATATTAGTTCATGGCAATGCAGACTTAGTTCGTTATGACTTAAGCGGAAATCGAACCATTGTAGAACACTTTTCAGAAGGAGATGTTTTCGGAGAAGTTTTCTATACTATTACAATTAATAATGAGCTTTTAGTAGAAGCTCGTGAAAAATGTGAAGTTTTGTTTTATATTTATGATGATATTCGTTCAAAATGTAGGAATAATTGTAAATTTCATCAAGAATTATCAGATGATCTTCCAGAACTAATACTTAGCAAAGTAACAGATTTAAATACTAGAATTGAATTGTTAACAAAAAGATCTATTCGTGATAAATTAATTCGGATATTTTACAATGCTATCTACCAGGAAATTGAGTAAAAGCTTTACTTTACCTTTTTCTTTAACTGATTTAGCAGATTTTTTGAGTGTAGATAGAAGTGCTATGATGAGAGAATTAAAACTCTTAAAAGAAGATGGTTTTATTGATAAAACAGGAAATAAAATAACATTGCTCTATAAATAACATTAGAACTCCTTAACTAAAGGAGTTCTAATAAATTTTAAAATACTACTGGAATTGAAATCCATTTTAAATAGTTTTACTTTATCATTCTTAGCTTAAAATATCGATTTTTTCTAGTATTTCCATAGCATCTAATTTAACTTCTAATTCTTTTCCTGTTTGCATATCTTTAATTTTACCAATGTTTGTATTTATTTCATCTTCGCCAATTACTATTACATATGGAATTTTTAATTTATCTGCATACTTCAATTTTGCTTTTTATTTTTTATTATTTAAAAATATTTCTGTATTAACACCAATTTTTCTTAAATCTGTAGCTAATTCTATTGGTTTTTCTAAGTTTTCAATCATTGGAACAATTAAAATATTTGAAATAGATTTTTTCTTTGCAGAAATTAATTTTAATTCATTTAATTTATAGAATAATCTAGTCAATCCAATAGAAATTCCTACACCTGGTAATTTTTTATCTGTATAATATTCTGCTAAATTATCATATCTTCCACCAGAACATACACTTCCAATTTCTCTATAATCATTTAAAAATGTTTCATATACTGTTCCTGTATAATAATCTAAACCTCTTGCAATTGTTAAATCTACTTTAAAGTTTTGTTCTGGGACACCAAATAATCTTACATTTTTTACTACTTGTTTTAATTCTTCTAATCCTAAGTTATATGTTTCATTATTAATTTTCAAATCTTCTAATTGCTTTAATTTATCATCTGATGTTCCTGTAATTTCAATGAATTTCATGATTTTTTCAATATTTTCTTTATCTAAATTCAATTTAGACAATTCTTCTTCTACTGCTTTTTTCCCTATTTTGTCGATTTTATCAATAATTCTTAAAATTTCTGTGCTATTTTCTTTTTGTCCTAAACTTTCAAATAATCCATTTAAAATTTTACGATTGTTAATACAAATAGTAAAATTATCAAATCCTAATTCTTTAAAAATAGTATAAATTACACTTGGAAGTTCTGCATCATTTATAATGTCTAACTCTCCATCTCCAATAATGTCAATATCACATTGATAAAATTCACGGTATCTACCTTTTTGTGCCCTTTCTCCTCTATATACTTTTCCAATTTGATATCTTCTAAATGGAAAACTTAAATTTCCATAATTTTTTGCTACATATTTTGAAAGTGGTACAGTTAAATCAAATCTTAAAGAAAGGTCTGTTTCTCCTTTTGTAAATCTATATATCTGTTTTTCTGTTTCTCCTCCTGCTTTTGCAAGTAAAACTTCTGATAATTCTATAATTGGAGTGTCTAATGGTAGAAATCCAAATTTTTGATATGTATTTTCTATTTTTTCTTTTATTTGGTTAAATAAAATTTGTTCATCTGGTAATAATTCCATAAATCCTGGTAATGTTCGTGGTTCTGTTTTCATTTTAAATATCATTCCTTTCGAAAAAACATTGCCTATAGCTTCTATGTGGGATTATATCACAGTTTCTTTATCTTTTCAACAATTACCACAATTTAGGCTTTAATTCTAAATATATTGGTTTTTCTTCTTTAATTTTAGTCATCATTCCATGACCTGGATAGATAATTGTTTCGTCTGGCAATGTCATTATTTTAGTTTCAATTGATTTTATTAAATCTTCTCTATTTGATGTTGGTAGGTCTGTTCTTCCCCAAGTGCCTCTAAAAATTGTATCTCCAGAAAATAAGCAATGTTCTTTTTCACAATATAAGCTTGCTCCACCTTTTGTATGTCCTGGTGTATGAAGAACTTTAAATTCTAAATTTCCAAGATGAATTAAATCTCCATCATCTATTCTAGAGTCTGCTTCTAACTCAATTTCCCCCATTCCGATATATGGAGTTAAGTTAATTTGTGGATTATTTAGACCTTCACTATCTTCACGATGGATTAATATTTTTCCACCTAATCTATTTTTTAGTTCAGTTACTCCCATAATGTGATCTCCATGGCAATGTGTTAAATATATATATTTTAAATTCCCGCCCATTATTTTAATTAGTTCTTCAATTTTGTCTACTTCACCTGCTGGATCAATTACCATTGTTTCTTTGCTTTCTTCATCTAACACAATATAACAGTTGGTTGGATCTCCTATCCAAGTATCTATCTTTAGTTCTTTTAATTTCATTTTTATTTTTTTCTCCTTACTTCATATACACTATTTACTCTTTCAATTGCTTTTTGTGTCTTATTTAATTCATCTAAATTTTCTACTTCTAATGTAATATCTAAAATTGCAATTTTTTCTTTAGTGGTTTTTGTATTTACACCTAAAATTTTTGCTTTTGTTGTTCCAATTTCTCTTAAAACGTCCATAAGTAGACCTGACCTATCATTACAATTAATTTGAATTTCAGCTTGATAAGATGTTTTGTCTTCATTATACCATTCTACATCAATCATTCTATTTTCTGCTGAAATTAAGTCTTTTACATTAAAGCAGTCTTTTCTATGAACTGATACTCCTCTTCCTTTTGTGATATAACCTACTATTTCATCTCCTGGTAATGGATTACAACATTTTGATAATTTTACTAGACAGTTATCTATTCCTTTTACAATAATTCCAGTGCTAGATGGTTTTGGTTTTTTCATTCTTGCTTTTGCTAATTCTTCAATTTTTGCTTCTATATTTTCTTCTTCATGTTCTTTTCTATATTCTTGAAGCATTCTTGCAATTATTTTTACTGCTGAATTTGCACCAAACCCAACTGCTGCATACATTTCATCAATGTTTTTATATTTGTATTTATCAAGCATTGGCTCTACATATTCTGTTTTAAATAAATCAGCATATGAAAATCCTATACGTTTTAATTCTTTTTCGATTAACTCTTTTCCTCTTTCTAGGTTTTCTGCTTTTTGTGCTTTTTTAAACCAACTTAGTATTTTATTTTTTGCACTACTACTTTTTACAAATTTTAACCAATCTCTACTTGGTCCTTTTGAATTATCTGAAGTTATAATTTCTACAATATCTCCGTTTTTTAAAGGTGTTATAATTGGCATCATTTTGCTATTAATTTTACAACCTGTCATGTGATGACCAATTTCGGCATGGATGGTATATGCAAAATCAATTGGCGTTGCGCCTCTTGGTAAAGTTTTTATTGCTCCTTTTGGAGTAAATACATAAACTTCATCTTCAAATAATTCTGTTTTTAAAGTATTTAGGAACTCTTGTGGGTCTTGCATATCTTTTTGCCACTCTAAGCTTTCTCTTAACCAAGCTAATTTATCTTCTTCAACTTTTACGTTTGCTTTTTTTCCAAAATAACTTGCCTCTTTATAAGCCCAATGGGCAGCAATACCATATTCTGCTACTCTATGCATTTCCCAAGTACGAATTTGCACTTCAAATGGTGTTCCTTTATCTCCTAATAATGTTGTGTGAATTGATTGGTACATATTAGGCTTTGGTACTGATATATAGTCTTTAAATCTTCCTGGCATTGGACTGTACATTTCGTGTACAACTCCTAATGCAGTATAACAGTCTTTAATAGAGTTAACTAAAATACGTAAAGCAAATAAATCATAAATTTGATCTAGTGTTTTGTTATCTCTTTGCATTTTACGATAAATACTATATAAGTGTTTTGCTCGTCCGAGTTACTTCTGCATCTATTCTTTCTTTTTTTAGTTGAATGCGAATATCTCCCATAATTTTTTCAATAAATTTTAGTCTTTCTTCTCTTTTTTTATTAATGCCTTCTACTAAATCATGATATTCTTCCGGATATAAATATTTAAATGCTAAATCTTCTAATTCCCATTTTATTGAATATAGTCCTAAACGGTTTGCGAGAGGTGCGTACAATTCCATAGTTTCTTTTGCATTTGCAATTTGTCTATCTCTTTTTAAATATTTTAGTGTTCTCATATTATGAAGTCTATCTGCTAATTTAATTAAAATAACTCTTATGTCCTTTCCCATTGCTAAAAACATTTTTCTATAATCTTCTGCTTGCTGTTCTTCAATAGAATTAAATTGTACTGTACCTAATTTTGTAACTCCTTCTACCATTTGAGATATTTCTAATCCAAATTCATTTTCTAAATCTTCTTCTGTAACATTTGTATCTTCTACTACATCATGCAAGAGTGCTGCACAAATTGAACTATCGTCTAATCCGGATGTCTGCTAATATATAGGCAACATTAAGAGGATGGATAATGTATGGTTCTCCTGAATTTCTACATTGCCCATTGTGATTTTTATTTGCATAGTCATATGCTTTCATAATTAGCTTTGTGTCTACTTTTCTTGCATGTTCTTTTCTTTTTTCAATAACTTTTTGTATAGTTATTTCGTCTTTTTCTTGCATGAATTTTAATCCCCTTTTTATTTATAAAGATTTCATCATATCTTTTATATTTATTTGTATATTTTCTTCACCATTAAAGTGATTAATTTCTAATACTCCTACAATATCAACCTTGTCTCCAATTGTGTATTCACGACCTAGATTTCCTAAATTAAATCCTATTGCGTTTATAATAATGTTGTTGTCTTTTAATGTTAATTTTAAATGTTTTCCTTCTGATAATGCTCGAATTGAATCAATTTTTAGGTTTTTAAATGCAAATACTGGCATTCTGTTTGCTTCGCCAAAAGGTTCTAATTTTTTTAAGCTTTCTATCATTTCTTTGTTAATATTTTTTAAATCAATTTTACTATCTACTTGTATAACTGGTACAATTTCATCTGTATGGGCTTGTTTTGCAATTTCTTCAAATTTTTTCTTAAATTTTTCAAAATTTTCTTTTTTTACTGTTACTCCTACTGCCATACTATGTCCGCCAAATTTTTCGATGTAATCTGCACATTTCATTAATGCATCATGTAAATCAAATCCTGGAATACTTCTTCCAGAACCTTTTCCAATTCCATCTTCTTCAAAACTTAACAAAATACTTGGTTTAAAATACTTTTCTGTGATTTTAGAAGATACTATTCCAATTACTCCATGATGCCAGTTTTCTCCTCCTACTATTATAGTATTGTTTTGATCTAAATGTTGTTCTTCAATTTGTTTTAGTGCATTTTCAAATATGTTTTTTTCTGTTTCTTGTCTTGTTTTATTGTGTTCGTTTAATTTTTTTGTCAAATTATTTACATTGTTTATATTTGTAGATAATAATAATTCTAACGCTTCTTCTGCTTTTCCCATTCTTCCACAAGCATTAATTCTAGGTGCAATTCCAAAAGATATTGTATTTGAATCTATTTTGCCATAACCAGATGTTTTTATTATAGAACGTAATCCTATATTTTTTGTTTGTGAGATAAGCATTAATCCGGAGTTTTGCAATTACTCTATTTTCATCAATTAATGGTACAATATCTGAAATTGTTCCTACACATACAATATCTAAATATTTTAAGTATT